>BFBT01000004.1 GCA_003112755.1 Lawsonibacter asaccharolyticus
CGATGGCAGAGCCCACGGTGGAAATGGACAGTCCATACTGCCGCATGGCCGCCTCGTCCAGCACGATGCGCAGGTACTCATCCCGGGCGCCGGACAGCTCTACCCGGGCCACGCCGCCGATATTCTCCAGGGCGGGGGACCACCTCGTTGTCCAGATAGTCCGCCACGTCGATGCCCGCGGGGGCGGTGGCGGAGATCATCATGTTCCCAGGGCGTCGGCGCTGATCTCCATGATGATGGGGTCGCCGCACTCGTCAGGGAGGGAGGGCATCAGGTTATCGATGGCGCTCTTCAGATCAGAGTAGGCGTCGTCCATGTCCGTGCCGTATTGATAGGTCAGCTGGAGCATGGTGTAGTTTTCCGAGGAGTAGGAGTTGATGGAATCCAGATCGGACAGGGACTCACACTCGTCCTCCATTGGCTGGGTCAGCAGCCGGTCTACGCTGTCCGCATCTGCCCCCGGCCAGGTGATCATCACCAGCTCCATGGGCATCTCCATGTCCGGCATATACTCCAGGGGCATCCCGGTGAGGGAAGCGGAGCCGAACACCACCACGCCCAGGATGAGGGTGATGATAGACATGGGGCGCCGCAGGACTAATTGAATGAACTTCATGCCGCGTTATCCCTCCGCCTCTGGGCCGGATGCCGCCGGATCGGCCTGGGCGCTCTCGCTGTCCTCCGTCTGGGCGGCGGTCTGCACGGAGACCCCGTCCCGCAGGCTGGAGGACCAAGTGGTGATGACCTCGTCCCCCAGGGTCAAGCCGCTGGTTACGGCGATGGTGTCAGCGGTGTACAGGCCGATGGTCACGTCGGAGCGCACCGCTTTGCCGTCCTGGACCACATACACATAGGAGACGCCGCTTTCAAAAAACATAGCGTCGCTGGGATGAGCACTGCCCCGGTGACCTGGTGGGCGGTGGTAGTCAGCTCCACCGCCAGCCCGTCGGGCAGGTCCTGGGCTCCGTCGATAATAGCCTTTACCCTGAACTGGCCCACTTGGGCGTCCACCACGCCGCCGATCTCGGTGACCGCCCCCTCATAGGACTGGCCGTTATAGGTGACGGTGACCGCCTGGCCAGGGGTAAGGGTCTGGCGCACAGAGTCGGTGACATAGAAGGTGACCGTTTTGTTGTTCCCATTGGAGATGACGAAGGCCACCTGACCGGAAGCGGCGAAGTTGTTCTGGGTGACGTTCACCGCCTCCACCACGCCGTTGATGGGGGCGGTGAGGTTGTAGAGGGAGAGCTGGTAACTGGGCGGAATCCACCCCCACTGGGCGGACTGGATGCCCGCCCGGCAGAGTTCAGGATGCCTGGGCCGCCTCCAGGCCAGCCTGGGAGACAGGAGGGTCTGGTGGGCCTGGTCCACTTCACCTGGGAGGCAGCGCCGATCTCCAGCAGGCCAGAGTGTCGTCATAGTTGTCCTGGCCAGGCGCAGCTGCTCCTGCAGCAGGGGCAGGTCCGTGCCGCCGTAGTTGGACACCGCGCTGTTATAGCTCTCCTGGGCACTGTTGGCCGCGGCCTGGGCATTTGCAGGCTCAGGCGGGCGCTCTCGTCATCAAAGCGGCACAGCAGTCCCCGCCAGAGACGGTGTCCCCTACGGCAACGGCCACTTGCTCCACATTGCCGGAGATCATGGATACCACGCTGGCATACCCTCTGCGGAGATGGTGCCGATGTATGTGCTCTGGTGCTCAGGTCCCCGGCCTGGACGGCGGTGGTCTCCACCGTTACGGTGGGGTCCAGCAGGGGCTCCTCCACCGGCGCCTGGCAGCCAGCCAAGGCGAGGGTCAGGGCGCCGCACAATAAAACGGAAAGTTTGCGATCCATGGAGTCGTGTTCCATCCTTTCTTCCCTTCAACTGCGGCAGCCGGCAGGGCCGCCCTGAGTGTCTCTGTTTATACTCCCTGGCCGGGAGCAGCCGTACTCCACCGCCCAGCGATAGCTGTTGCAGGCGGAGAACAGGTCTCTCCAGGCACTGTCCAGGGCAGATTGGGCAGATGCCACTTCGTCCTGGGCATCCAGCACCGCGGAGCAGGTGGTCAGCCCCAGTCATAGCGGTCTGGACGGTGTCCACTGGGACTGCTGCCAAACCAAGCGGACTGGGCACTGGCATACAGCTGCTCATAGTTGGCCAGGGAGTCATACAGGCTTTTGAAGCTGGTCTCGAAGTTCTGGACTGTGGACTGGTAGGTGAGCTGAGCGGCGTTCCAGGTATGCTCCGCCTGCTGGAGCAGGTATGCTTGCGGGAGGAGCGGTAGTCGGAGCGGGCGTCCTTCCAATCCTCTTCCGCATCCTCCAGCGCCTTCTGGGCACTGCGCAGGGTCCAGCTGGCCGCCTTGGCGGCCTCCAGGCCGGCCTCATAGTCGGGGACCTCCCACACTGTCTCCGACCGGGTAGGCAGAGCGCCCAGTTCCAGCTCTCCGGTGGGGGCCTCACCGATGAGATTCTGGAGCTGGACCTTCAGCTCCCGGATGGTGGCGTCCAGGCTGTTCAGCTGGCTGACGGTCTCCACCCGGGTCTGCTCCAGCTGAGCCACTGTCTGCTGGGACACCTGGCCCAGCGTCTGCCGCAGGCGCAGCTCCTCCAAGCTCCGGTCCAGGGCGCCAGGCCCGCTGTCCGTCGGCGGCCTGCTGCTCCAGCCAGAAGGGTGATGTACAGCGTCTCGCCCCGGAGACCACCTGGTTCACCGTGTCCTCCAGCTGCCACACCACATCGGCGTTGTCCGCCTGCAGCTCTCCGTCCTTGATCGCGTCAAAGGTCTCCCGCAGAGCGTCATAGGTCTGGTCCAGGGCGTCAGCACCCATGCTGTTGCCCATCAGGACCATCATCCACTGCAGATCGGCGATGTCGTTGATCTGTCGGCGCAAATCATCATACATCAGGTCATAGTCGATGCCTCGATGCCGCCGATGTTCTCCGCCAGGATCAGGGCGCTCAGGCTCCCTCCCGGATGCGGCTGTCCAGGTTGGCCCAGGTCACTGTCCCTCCGGGTCGGGCCGGGGATCCTGGGTCTCCTCCGGGTCAGCAGGCACCTGCTGGACTCCCCCATTCTGGGCCCCGGTCTCCCGTGCGTTGTCCTCCCCCGGCTCTGCGGCCAGGGTGGGAAGGCTCAGCGTACCGGCTAGAATCAATACAGCCAGCAGCAGAGAAATTCTTTGTCTCATGGTTGTGCCTCCATCGTCGCTGCGCGTTCGTGCAGATTTTCTAACGGCGGTAGCATAGCACGCTCAGGTAAACTCATTGTAAACTGGGCCGCCCGGGCGGCAGGAAGAAAACGCCGGAAATCCCCTCTCTGCCCCACATTTTTTAGAAAAACCCACAAAGAGCGACAGGAAGTTTACGTCTAGTTTACCCGAAGGGGCTATGCTGGTCTTCCAAAGGCGGGCTCTCCCTTTGACGGACAGCCCCTGGGACGATATAATGTCTGTGACACCCTATATCCCATGGATGAGATACTAGGCTGTTGTTCTTTCGTTGATTTTTGTTGTGGAACTATCAAAAATAACTCCGGCGCGGGAGAACTGCCCAGAGGGGTCTTCCCAAACCAAGGCCGGGGAAGGGAGACGGCAATGGCGACCATTCTGCTGGTGGAAGACGATACCTCTATGCGCCTGCTCACCACCGCCAAGCTGAAGCACCGGTATGCCATCATCAGCGTCCAGGATGGGGTGGAGGCCCTGGACGTGCTGGAACGGCAGCCAGTGGACTTAATCATTGCTGACGTGATGATGCCTCGAATGGACGGCTATACGCTGGTAAAGACCCTTCGGGAGCGGGGGGACCAGATCCCGGTCCTCCTGCTCACCGCCAAACAGTCTTTCGAGGACAAGCGTGAAGGATTTTCCTCCGGCGTGGACGATTATATGACCAAGCCGGTGAACTACGAGGAGCTGATCTGGCGGCTGGATGCGTTGCTGCGCCGGGCGCACATCGCCAGCGAGCATCGGATCGTGGTGGGGCGGACAGTGCTGGACTCAGGGACATACACCGTCACCCGGGAGGGGCGGCTATGGAGCTGCCCAAAAAGGAGTTCGAGCTGCTCTATAAGCTTCTGTCTTATCCGGGACAGATCTTCACCCGAAACCAGCTGCTGGACGGGGTCTGGGGCTATGACTCGGAGAGTGGGGAGGACACCGTGAAGACCCACATCAGCCGCCTGCGCAACAAGCTGCGGGACATTCCCGAGTTTCGCATCGTCACTATCAAGGGCCTGGGATATAAGGCGGAGATCACAAAGGAGGAGCAGCCATGAAAAGCGACGTCCGTGGCGGAACCGCACGCTGGCCTTCTGGCTGTCCATCGAGTCCGTTGTGGTCACACTGGTGACAGTGGCCCCCTTTGCGATGCTCCACATTCTGGACCGGTTCCACTGGCTCCGGGCATCCACGGTCTCGGTGCTCGGAATTCTCGCGGTGATGGGGCTGGTGGTGGGGATCACCGCCACGCTGTTCAGCCGCCAATTCAACCGAATGGTGTCCGGCCTGACCCGGGGCTTAAAGGCAGTGGCAGACGGGGATTTTTCCCAGTATCTGGAGCCGGAGGAGGGCGGCCCCCTCCAGCCTGCCTATGAGGATTTCAACAAGATGTCCAAAGAGCTGCAGAGCATCCAGACCCTGCGCTCCGACTTCATCAACCACTTCTCCCACGAATTCAAGACCCCTATCACCGCTATCAAAGGCTTTGCGGAGCTCCTGCGGGAGCCGGACACCACCCCGGAGGAGCGTGAACAGTATCTCCAGATCATTCTGGATGAGTCCTCCCACCTGGCCGACCTGGCCAACAGCACCCTGCTCCTCACCCGGCTGGAGTCCCAGCAGTTTATTGCTGAGAAGCGCCCCTACCCCTGGACGAACAGATCAAGCGGTGCGCCATCCTCCTCTCCCCCTCCTGGGAGAAAAAGCAGATCTCCTTTACCGCCAGCCTGGAGCCGGCGGAGTTCGTAGGCAACGAGGAGCTGATGCGCCATGTGTGGATCAACCTGCTCGATAACGCCGTAAAATACACCCCGGAAGGGGGCGAGATCACTGTGACACTCCAGGTCCGCCCGGAGGAGCTGGAGATCTCGGTCGCTGATACGGGCATCGGCATGCCGGAGGAGGTCCGCTCCCATGTCTTTGATAAATACTACCAAGGCAGCCGCTCCAGCGGCAGCGGGAGAGGCCTGGGGCTGGGGCTGTCTATTGTTTACCGGATCTTGGAGCTGTGCGGCGGCCAGGTCCAGGTGGATAGCGTGGTGGATCAGGGCAGCACCTTCACCGTCCGCCTCCCCTGTCCCCAGCACTATAAGATTCTAGATGCCGTCCTCTTTTTCTCAAAAAATAAAAGACCCACACAGTTAAACTGTGTGGGTCTTTCTCTTTGGCAGGGGGTAACAATTCCGAACCCTAGATCTATAAAAGCCTTGCGCCGCAACGGTTACAAAACTCGGTCCCATCTCTCGCATAGATTTTCAGGCCTTTTTCATTATAAAATTATGCCGGAACCGATATGGCAGAAGCAGATAGGTATAAAGACTTATGAGTCCGCATCTTCTCCAGATGGAGCGACGTTTCCCTCGATCATATCTACAACTATCTGACTGAGTTGGGCTGCATTCTTTGATGTAATAACTGGGACACCAGTCTGCGCTTCAATTGCTTTCCGCGCATCGCCAGCAACCTTTCCACCGGCACGTGCAGTCTCTATATTTTCGCTAAATGTTACCGGCTCTTTCTGCTTTGATATTTCTGTAGTCGTAGCCTCAGCCAACATATTCAAAACAAGTTCCAGTGTTGTCATATTATCGCGGAGATTTTCTTTTGTCAATCCCTTGAGCGTTTTGTACTGCCGGGTCGTCATCCCTGACCACGCACGGGATATCTCATCAGTCAGGATGGCGTATTCCACCCCCTTCTGAACACCGCGGGCATCCCATTCATCGGTGAGTTCCTTTCTCACCTGGATTGCCTGAAGGCGCTGGTTGATCCACTCGCGGGAATAGCCTTTCTTCAGATAGGTTTCCAGTGCGCGATCAATGGTCAGTTCCGGATCAATCGTTTCCTCAATGCGTTCCCGACCCACTTCTGCCAACCAACGCTTGAAGGGCTCTGCTTTGTGTGACGGGATGGATTGGATGATTCGAAGAAGCTGTTCCGTATCCGCTACGTCAGTTAACCGCTTTTTCCCGTCAGCGGCGGTCATTTTCAACTGGTTACAAGATGTAACCGGTTCAAAGCCCTCGTCCACAAGGCGTTTTTTTGTAACCTTCCAATAGTTTCTGGCCGCTTGATGGTTCGGAGCCTCCGTCAGAACCGCCACCACATCGACAACAGAAAAATACCACTCCTCTTTTTCTTCATCCCATGCAGTGCGGATGCGCTTATCTTCAAAAGCTGAATCTTATCATCCAGGCCCATACTCATTTCTCTCTTTCTCTATGTTATCATCAGGTGATCAAGCAGCCCCTGGCACCCATCAGACACATCCCGCCATGTAGCTTCGAAGTTGTCGGTGTACCACGGGTCGGCCACTTCCTGACCGGGGCGGTCTGTGTAGTCCAGCAGGAGGTGCATCCTGTCCGCAAAGTCTCCGCCGCAGATACGGTACATATCCCGGAGGTTTGCCTGGTCCATCCCGATCAACAGGTCGTACTTCTCGTAGTCGCTGTTCACGAGCTGCCGTGCGGCGTGGCAGGAACAGCCGATCCCATGTTCTGCCAGCTTGCGCTGGGCAGGAGGATAGACTGGATTTCCAAGCTCCTCCCGGCTGGTCGCCGCGGAGGCGATCTGGAATTGGCTCTCCAGACCGGCTTTCCTCACAAGGTCTTTCATGATATACTCGGCCATTGGGCTCCGACAGATATTGCCGTGGCAAATAAAAAGTATCTTTTTCACGTTCTCCGCACTCCGTTACAGTTTCTTTTTCTTCAGTATAGCAGATATCCTCCGGTTCGTCGAGCTTATGAAGCCCCCACGCGCCATGCTGGATCTGTCTGAGCAATTCTGTCTTATTCCAGCCATGCTCCAGCGCGGCATTGAGATACCACGCCCGTTCCTCCGGTGTTTCACAGGCTTCCAAAATCGTCACATTCTGCGTCCACGCCAGCCTCAGCGCCTTTTCCAGCCGAACCGGTGTGTTTCCATAGGTCAGATAAAAGGACCGCATACGGCGCAGATTACGGGGTGAGAAGCCCTTTCGGTCCGGGTACTCCGCCTGGAGATACTCCGCGGCCATGACAGCCGCGCCCTTCTCTGTTCTGGCGCATACGGCCCTGCCGATCTCACAGTACAGCTCCATCTCTGCCAGATCGGAGCCCATCAGGGCATCCAGGACCGAATACAGAGAAGAATAGTCGCTTGGTTTTCGGATGTTCATGTCCGCTCCTTTCCGGCGTGTCCGCCTTGGTAAAGAAAGCCGTAAAGGAAAATGCGGAAGAACATTCCGTGCTTTCCTTTACGGCTTCCACCGATCATATAGCTTGTACGATTTAATTTTAGAGAAGGATATGCCGCGCCTCTTGACAGCCGCGGCCTCCTCTTGGATATACTCTTTTTTATTGATACGATGTTGAAGCAACTCAAAGGTATGTAAAAAAGTCAGCCACCAAGCAACAGATCTCGCCTTTCTGGTCCTTTCCCCAGTACCAGTAGTAGACGCCGCTTGGAACGGTAAAAAGGGCCGCTGAGTAACTGCCGTCCGGAGAGATCCCGGCTGCGCAGCGTATTCCCCAGCGCTCCTGATTCTCCTTCAGAATCTCATCCAGAACCATTTCATGCTCCACATCTGAAAACTCAGATTTCATACAGGCATCTTTGAAATACTGGCCATCTATAAATCCCGTTGTCGACTCGCTTACAACATAGCCGCAGTTCCTGCGGCGGGACCGCTCAGCATCCCATAGCGTTTTTGCCGCTGTGAAAGTCACTGGAGGCCGATCTGTAAAACAAATCTCCGCAAATGCAAGTACACAGTCCCTGTCAGAATGGGCGGTATATGCGAACACCGGATACATACCGGGACGGACCTTTTGCTGAAACGCCTTCCGCTTGAAGTCAGCGATTTCGAACCGCAATGTTGGGTCTGCCATCACGATCTCGCCTGTCGGCAGACTGATGAGGCCGATGTCGTGGCTCTGGATAACAGACTTGCCGTATCGGTTCTGCAAGCTGGCACCATCTACCGTGTGTATGATCTTTAGATTGTCCTGTGCATCCATATTATCATCCTCTGGAATTCAATGATTTTTTCAGTGGTATTATAAATCCCTATACCATGACTGCTCCCTCACCATTGTACCCACTATATTCCAGAACTTCAATCCACATTTATTAGTCTGCTGATTTCCAATGTCAGGTCACATTTTAAGAGCTATTTTCCCGCTTTCATTTTATCATCTAACTGTTTTCTCGAAAAGAAAGCTGTAAAGGAAAACGCGGAGACGGCTCCGCGCTTTCCTTTACGGCTTCCGCTTATTATATCACTTGCACGACCTGCTCCCAAAGGAGAATGTGCTTTTTGTCCACCGCCTGATTGTCATGAAGATGGCCGAACAGCCAGTAGTGGTATCTGGCCCGGTTTTTGACTTCCTCCAGAAAGTCTGTCAGCCGGTCCGCCCGAGCGTGGGGGATGATCTTTTGCGTTATGCTGGTGGGGGCGCAGTGGGTCAGAATGTAGTCCACCGCCCAGTCATGGGCGTCCAGGTTCATCCGAGCCTCCTCATACTCCTCATCGGAGGGAAGTTCCTCTGGCCACCAGGACACGCCCTTGACCCGGAACATGGCCCTGGCCCGCCGCATCCGCCAGTACCGCTCCTCGAAGCCCGGTTCCTCCGGGTCCAGGATGCCATCCTGAATATCGTGCGAGGACGCTCCACCCATGGTGAAGAATGTGTATCCTTCGATGTCAAAGACCTGCCCACGCATGAGGTGCAGCACATGGGGCCGTACTTCATGGATCCTGCCTCCGTGCCACAACCTTTCCGGCAGCGCGTTCAGCATGGCAAAGTTCTCGTGGTTCCCATCCAAGAAGGCAGTCGTAAAAGGCTTGTCCTCCAGCCAGTCCAGCCAATACTTCTCCGCGGGTGTTCCACCCCAGAGTCCTCCAAAGTCGCCTGCGATGATCACCATGTCCTCGCGGCTCATCTTTTTCTGCTCCGGGAAGTATTTCATCCCAAGCCGCTGAAATCCGCCGTGTGTATCGCCTGTGACATAGACGCTCATGATGCGTTCCTCCAATCCAGTTGTTCGATCTCCTGCTCCACCTCGGTACCGTTCCGGAAGGTGACCCGGATCTTGTCTTTTGCGAGGACGGTTACTTTCTCCACCAGCTGGTAGACCACGCTCTGATCCCACTCCGTCAGTTCTGCCGCATAGGCGCTCATGGCCATTGAGGCTGCTTTCAGTCTCTGGTTCAACAGTTCATTTTCCTGATGGACCTGCTTGATCCGCGACTTATGTTCCTTGAGATCCGCCATTGCGTTGGATATCATGCGGAACCGCTCCGCATAGTCTTCCGTGCCACCCGCGGCGGACGCCTCCGCCAGCAGGCTGTTGAACTGCTTCTCCAGTTCCTCCAGCATCCGGTCGATGTCCGCGAGGCTCATGGTCTCGCCGGGGATGGGCGCCAGTTCCTGCTCCATGGCCCCATCAGCTGGACTTCCAGGGCGTCCCTGCTGTCCATCACGCTGTTGATGGCGTTCAGGATCGCCTGCTGGAGCGGCTTTTCCTCCAGCGTTTCAGAGTGCTTACAGTATTTTGCCCCATAATCCAGGCGGCTCCCGCACCGCCACACAGCCCGCTTGATTCCGCCCTTGTTCCACACGCACCGGCGATAGCCTGTCCCGCAGTGGCCGCAGAACATGAGATTTGTCAGGATGTACTTCCCGCTGTACTTGCTCCGCCCGGTGGGCGCGCTCTTGCTGGTACCGCCTGTCTGTGCCCTGCGCCGGGCTATCTCCAGCTGCGCCGCGTAGAAGACGTCCCGGCTCACGATCCCCTCATGGTGGTCCTGGACCAGATACTTGGGGAGCTGGCCGTTGTTCTGGATCACCTTTTTGCTGATGCAGTCCTGGATAAAGGTCTTCTGGAGCAGCGCATCACCGCAGTATTTCTCGTTGCTCAGAATACTCAGCAGGTTCTTGATGGTCCACTCCTGTTTTCCTATCGCGTTCAAGGCCCCCTGTGCCTCCAGCTTGCTCTTGATGGCCCGCAGGGTGTCTCCGGCCAGATACCGCTGATAGATAAAGCGGACGGTCTCCGCCTGCTCCTCGTTGATCACCGGCCTTCCGTCCGGGCCCTTCTCATACCCAAGCATCCACTTGTACTGCATCGTGACATGGCCGGCTTTCATGGACCTTCGCTTTCCCCAGCGGACATTGGCGCTGGTGTTCTCACTTTCAGACTGGGCGAAGGCGCCGTGTATGGCGATGAGGAACTCGCTCTCCGGATAGATGGAGTTGATATTCTGTTCCTCAAAGATGACCGGGATACCCAGTTCCCGCAGTTCTCGGGTATAATTGAGGGTGTCCACCGTATTCCTTGCGAACCGGGAAACGGCTTTGGCCAGGATCATGTCGATCTTTCCCTGGCGGCACATCCGGATCATCTGGAGGAATTCCTTCCGCTTACAGGTGGAGGTGCCGGTCTTGCCCTCATCCGCGAACACCTTTACCATGGTCCAGCTGGGGTTCTTCATGATCTTCTCGGTGTAGTAGGCAAGTTGGTTTTCATAGCTGGTGAGCTGCTCCTTGCTGTTGGTGGATACACGGCAGTAGGCCGCTACCCGCAGGTGCCTCTTTTGGGCCTGCTCCTGGGGCGTTTCCTTCTTGGCTGGGATCACAATGACTTTCGGAGCGGTTTCTGTCATGGCTGTTGTCCTCCCTTCATGATCTGGCCGTTTTTCAGCTGGACCTGAGTGCCTTTTCCTCTGTATGTGATCTGTCGGACGCTCTCACGCAGGAGCTCCCGCTCCAGCTCCTCCATGAGCGGATGGTTCCGGAAGAGCTTTTGGAGCCGCGTCGTCTCATATTCCTCCGCCCCAATGGCGTTGAGCCTGTGTTCTGCCAGCCGAAGCGCCATATCCCTGGTCCGTTCGCCATCTACAGGCGGGGATTGGAGAGCCTCCTCCAGCTCCCGGCGCATTTTCCCGCTCTCTGCCTGGTCCTCCATTTCTGCCTGGCCGGAGGCAATACGCTCCGGGTGCTGGACAAGACGGTTCAGAAGCGTCAGGGTCTGCTGTTCCACCCAGGCAGGCGGGGGACCGCCGCACAGCCGCCGCAGCTCCATCTGGGCCGGCGTTTTCCTGACCGGGACCGCCCGGTCCCTGCGGCGCTCCTGCGCGCTGCGGAACTGCTCCTCCGGGAGTATGGCCGGGTACCGGTCTGTCCCGATGTATCTCTTATCCTCCAGAATACGGGCCACCATATTTTTGTTCCACAGCTTGCCCTCGTCATAGGCAACTCCCCGCTCTTGGAGTGCCTCCACCAGTTCCTGATAGGACGCCCCGGCCAGATAGGTCTGGTAGATCCAGCGGACTGTTTCCGCCTCTGCCGGATGGGGAGTGTACTCTCCGAACTCCATCCGGTATCCGAAGGGCTGCTTTCGGTTGTTCGCCATCAGCGCACCGTCCTCTCGATGGCCTCTGTCAGCTCCAGCCCATTGATCAGCCGGAACCGCAGGCATTCGTTGTTCTCCACGATGATCTTTGCAACCAGCTCGCTGAACAACTCCTCATCAAACGCCTCCAGAAATTCCGGCCCGGTCTCCAATATCTCCAACAGGACTTGAGTCTGCCGGATGGTCTGGTCCTCCTCGGACTCCAGAAACCGTTCCTTTTCCAGCTTGGCGGTGCGGAGCTGTTCAGCCAGCGTGTTGCTCCGGGTAATATAAATGTCAGGATCGACAAGGCCCTGTTGCTTCAGCTCGGCCAATAGTCGCTCCTGACGGACGATATCCGCTATTTGTTTGTTCGCTTCCACGATGTCCAGGCTCCAGAGCAGCTTCCCGTTTTGGACTGTCTGGAGGTCCGTAAGCAGTTGGGAGAGAATCGGCATTCCACGGTGCCGCAGTTTGTAATACAGGCGGAGGAAAGCATGTTCAAATTCAGCTTCCGGGATCTGCGTGATCTGACATTTGTCAGGCGACTTATCGTGGAGCCTGCAAGTCCAATAGGCGGTTTCCCTGCACTTTTTTCGTTTGAATATGGAACCGCAGTTCCCGCAGATGACGGTACCGGTCCATGGGTATGTGACTCCGGACTTTGGGCGGATCACCATGCCTTTCTGCTTCAGCAGTGCCTGTGCCTGGTCAAACACTTCCCGGTCAATAATGGCCGGATGGCTGCCCGGTACGAAATACTGGTCATACTCACCTTGATTTCGCTTCTTCCTGTGGGGCAGTGTTCGGGTGGTATAGGTCTTTTGCGCCAGCGAGTCACCCGCGTATTTTTCATTGTGGAGGACATATTGGATCGACGTTGTCTGCCAATATGGGGTCTTATCTCTTGTGGGGATCCCATATCGTGTGATCTCTTTGGCGATGTCCTCCATGCTGCGTCCATTGAGGTATCTCTGGAAGATCAGGCGGATGATCTCGGCCTCCGCCTCGATGATCTCCAGCCCTCCGCCGACCAGGCGGTATCCAAACGGGGCCTTGCAGGTGATGAAGCGGCCCTTTTTCATTTTCTTCTGGTAGGTCCAGCGGATATTTTCAGAAATAGTCTCGCTCTCTTTCTGAGCCATCATGGAGAAGATGGCTGTCAGCAGCTCGCCGGACATCTGGGCGGTATCGATGCCCTGCTCCTCGAAGCAGACCCCGACCCCCAGGTCCCTCAGCTCCCGGACCGCCATCAGGCTCTCGCTGGTGTTTCGCGCGAACCGAGCGGTGGATTTTGTCAGGACCTTGTCGATGCGGCCTCTGCGGCAGTCTTTCAGGAGCCGCTGGAAGTCATCCCGCTTCTCCGCGGAGGTCCCGGTGATCCCCTCATCCGCATATACGTCCACGAACTCCCATTCCGGGTTGCCGGTGATGAGTTCTGTGTAGTAGGCATTCTGTGTGGCAAAGGAGTGGAGCTGGTCCTCAGAGTTGGAGCTGACACGAGCGTAAGCTGCCACACGCAGTTTCCGGGTCCGGACCGGCCCAGAGGCCGGGATCATGATAACATGGGGGGTGCTGTTCAGTGCGAGGGATCCACTGATCGCTGTCTGTCCGTTCATCTAAATCACCTCTGTTCAGCCACACACAATACCCTAACTTTCTCTGAAAAGCTATACTCAAATGCAACAACTATTGAGGCGAATATATGACGTCCGCTCCTGTTTCTACCCGGAGCCGCGCGGCGATCTTCCGCGCCTCCGCTTCGCTGATAATACTGGCGTCCCGCAAGGCACACAGCAGGTTTACCATACCAATGTAGTTTACATTCGCGTTCATGCTTTTCCCTCCCAATCAGGCTTCTTCATCCAAAGAGAGACCAGGCAGTTTTATTTTCAGAAGGATTGCGTCATATCTAACCCTTCTGATTCTTCCTGGTCCTCGAAAGGAGTCTCATCCAGTTCTTCGGGCAGTGTTTCATCGGGGATCTGCATCGCGGCCGCGAAGCGTGCAAAGGAAAGCGCCCGGTTCAGAGATATGTTTTCCTCTTTGACACTTTGCACCGCTATGTTTTGATCCTTCAGGTCTGTCATCGTATCAAGTGCTTCTGAAAGGTCTCTCCCCAGCCGATTCCACGAAGAAATTAGCAGGACCTCAAAGTCATGCTTCGCCGCGCCAAGACGCACATACTTCAGGCTGCTCTGGCTCGGGGAATGGTCAGCGGCAACCTCCGTCACCTCATATCCTGCTTTATCTGCGTACTCCAGCAAAAGCGACTTCTGGGCCTTCAGGTCTTCATCGGTCCTGGCTTTCAGATACAGCCATGCTTTCTTCTTTTCCGCCATAAGCTTTATGCCTCCCATGATGGTGCGCCAGAGATAAGCTCCGGCGCACAGCGATCCTTCATTCGTTTTTCAGTCGTGTATGAAAACAAGCGGGGGCCGCTCCACGATGTGTGGCAGCATTGCGATACCTTTCAGGGCGGCCCCCGCCGCTTCTGACATTTGCGTTTCCAATGATGGCCCTATTCGACACTACTTCCCGAGCCGTGGGCGGCAGGCTTGGACCGCGCGGGCGCGCGTCACGGGAATCTCACCCCTCCGAGGATCTCTCCGAGCTGCCCCCACTGCTTGCGGCTGTGGCTGGACAGGAGTATCATTACTGGATTGCCGGCGAGGGTCGGGCAGGACTCCTGTGAGTCCCGCCGCAATGCGAAACAGCCCGCCACAGGCTGTTTTATGGACGGATGGGAACCGCTCTGCACCTTATTTGGCCGTCTTTGATGCGGGAGCTTCCCGCACAGATGGTCTTGGCGCATCCTCCAATGTCGCTTCAGCCTCCCTCTCGGGGGCCTCTCGCCAACGGACGTATCCAAGCTGCCGGATATTCTATTTTCAAAGATCAAGAGGAGGAAGATTTGACCCCCTCATTATGTACAGGCAATAAGTAAGGGAGTTCACAAACGATTTTTCTAAAATTTTTTCTTTTCTCCGTTTTGCACAAAATCTTTCAGCCGTTGTAAGGCATAACGCTCACGATAACTGACTGCTTGCTGCGTGAGAGAAAGCATTTTCGCTACATCCTCCTGACTCATGTCTTTCCAGTAGCGGAAATAAAGCAGCAGCTGGTATTCTCTTTCCAGACTGCATAAGGCTTGATGCAAGTGATATACTTCCTCCTGATGTTGCACCTGTTCGTCCAGCGTCGGGCCGTTAGAAAATTGCTGCCGTCCATCCTCCATGAGCTCCTCCAGGGAGATTTCCCGACTGGGTAAAGATGCAATGGTTTGTTTTTTTTGATCCCACACCGAACGCTCCGATTTGAGTCCCTTTTCCATATAGCGCATCTTGCGGTCACTTGCTCGCAGTACACGCAAAATATCCGGACGTTTTTCAATGCCTGGGTAGAGCTTCTCATAGTCTGGGTAGTACATGTTGTATCGCGGCATGTCCGTTCCTCCTTCGATTTTCGTTGGTTCGCGGGCAGTCAACGAAAATCGGGAGGACCCCGGCAGGAATTTCTTTTCCCGCCAAAATATAAAAATTTTTCTACATTTTCAATGTTTTTTCTGGTCTGGAATGGAAACGCGAAAAAATTACATCCATATTTCGACAATTCATCCCAGCATCTCCCAGAATTTTCTGGAGGATGCTCGGATAATTTGTCGAGGACAAAATGAGGCGCAGACAACCAGCTGGTTGCCTGCGCCTTTTTAGCAGGTGGCGATATTGGATTTGGCGGCGGCTTAGCCGCCGCTGGAGCAAAAGGGACGATAAAGCATTGTTATTCTCCCGTCTTTTGTGTAGTTACCAGCTCACATATTTCTTACAAAGCCGCATGAGGATCACGGCGGCTTGTGCCCTCGTGGCGGTGGCGCTTGGTCTGAGGGGCCCGCTGTCAGTGCCGTTGATAATCCCGGCGCTCACAGCCCAGTTCAGGGCCTCCAGCGCAAAATTGGAGATCTGGTCATAGTCCGCATATTCCCGAATGACCATGCCGCCCTGGATGGTGTCATAGTCCCTGTTCTTGGCGTAGCGGTACAGGACGGCTGGTCAAGAGGCCAGGACAGGCCCAGGCTGGGAATCTCCAAGGGCTGCTCTTTTTTTATGCAGTAGTTAATGACGAAATAGATGTAATCAAGAAAAAGAAAGGAAAAGCACAATCCAGACGGAACCGGCGGTTGTGTCAAGAAATATTTGTGAGTTCACAAGAATTTTGCTATAATGAGGACAGAAACCCCTATGCAGGGAGAAGGGCAGGAGCCTATGCACATCAGCTATCAGCCGCTATGGGACACCCTGAAAGAGCGCGGCATGAGGAAAGCGGACTTGCGGCTGGCCGCCGGTCTTACTACCAACATGATTGCCAACATGGGAAAGGGCGAGCATATCAGCATGAAAACGCTGCTGCGTATCTGCGGGGCGCTGCATTGTGATATTGCAGATGTAATTGCTTTGGAGCAGGACGACAATTCTGTTGCCCCATGAGGGGCCGCCCCCTGTCGGGACACTTTGTCAACAGCTCCACTTTGTCCCATAGTTGAATGTATGACAGAGGATTTGCAGAATAACTTACTACATATATCGGTTTGCACACATACCATCAAATTTGAATAACTGCTGGATTGGGGATGAAGAAATGTCGCTATCAAATGATAGTTTTATATCCTGGTTATTCGCATGGATTTGGATTTCAGCATTGGCAATTCCCATTGGACGTGCGTGTTCCCTGTACTTCCCATATTTGGTGACTGGAAAAATATTTTTCACCATAAAAAATGAAAAACTGCGGAGGTTTTTTATTTCAACATACTTAAACCGGGACAATTCAAATGCAACGAATCCCAAAGACCAAGATAAACTTCCGCTCTTAGGCTGTATTTACTATGCCGTTGCTATTCCTTTGGTCACTGTCGCTTATATTGCATTGATAGGGTTTCAAATCAGTGCCATTACACTTGCAGAACCGTTATGGTTGTTTGACCGTATATTCGGGATTGTTGCGCCAGCATACTGCCTCTTTGCTCCGGTTATGGCCTTGCTGTATCGACTTGATTACGCAATCGGGAGGCGCATTCACGATATTTGAAATAGCAACAAGATAAATCAAATATTCATTCCCCAAACCTCTGGACACATTGGTCCAGCCCGCTGGCGGCCCCAAGCAGGAGACTTTGGTTTCCTGCTTTTTATTTGCGCATTTTCCGCTTTGAGCCATGTGTTTTGAGCAGGGAGGATTTGTCCAGAATGTGGATAAGCTGCCGGAACTCTGTTTCCGTCAGCTTGCTGTAATTGATCCCCAGCCGCTTGCAGTACAACATCGCCTGCCGCTCCAAGTCGCTGCCCTTGAAGTTCATGGTTTCCTCAATGTCCCGCCGCAGTTCCTCGGCTACCGTGTTGACCGGCGCACTCTCGCTGTCCCCTTTATGGGCGGCACGGATGTCCTGAATGACCCGGCACAGATCCTCGCTGACAAGCTGGCTGAAATACTCGTCCTCGTCCAGATGGGCGGCGCGCAGGACGCGGAGGTGGGGATCGTCCTCTCCCGGCTGGTAGCGGTCTATGATTTCCTGCCGCACCACATCCACATAGGCGTTGAGGCTCTGCACCTGCATACTGGCTACCCTGTCCACATAAATCTCAATATCCGCCAGCAGTCGGACAAAATCTTTATGCGCCATCATCTCGCACAGCAGCCGGTTATTGACCCGCCCGCTTTTCAGGAGGGCCACCGCTTCATCGGTCAGGTGCAGCTCCGCCAGCGGCGTGTCCAGATAGTTTCGGTTGTCGGTCAGGCCCAGCAGGTAGTCCACGGACACCTGATAGAAGTCGGCCAGCTTCAACAGGCTGCCGTGGTTGATCTCCTTGTTCTCGTTCTTTTCATCGGTAATCTCATAGCTGCCGAGGGCAGATTTTGAAAGGCCTACCTGTTCCGCCAGTTCTTCCAGCTTCAAGCCTTTCTCCACCCTTAAATCCTTCAACCGTTCCTGTACGGAAATGCGGGTTTTCATATCAGCCACCCCTTCCTGCGCCTGTGCACCGCCGTTTTCTTCCATTATAGCATACCATTCCGCAATCGTGGAATTTTTCGTTTTTGGAGCCGATTTCCTACTTTATGGACATACGGGCGGGGAAACAAAAATGTTCTATGATATGGGTAGTTCATCGATGGATCAAATCCAATCGAATGACCGGCCTGTATGGGATATGCCCCCCGGCGATGTAGCGCGGCGACCTGCGGTGAGGAAATGGAGGAACCTTGACTGCAGCGAGCGTACCAATGGGGGCGAAACGCCGCTGAAAAAGCCAGGGGCAGGAACGACATTAAGGAGAACCGGCGAATATGGACACCGAATTGATACCGAAACACAACAATCCGATAGGGCATAGTCTGCCCTATCCGTACTACTACGGGAGATTTCAGGGCGGCTCTACGGCTGTTTTCCCCTTGAAAATCGCCCCGAAACACAACACAAAAATCTGCTGTCCGTCCACTCCGGCTGTTACGGCTGACTGGGCGGATTTTTTGATGATAGGAGCCAATATGCCGAGAATGTCAAAAAAGAGGAAGCTGGAGCTGTCCTTCTTCCTCAACGAGCGCGGGCGGGTGGCGCACAACATCCTTTGCCGGAAATGCCGCCACGCCTGCAAACAGAGCTTCCGGGCCATTGTGATCCTCTGCCCCCACTACCATTCCAAGCGGGCCAAGGGAAAGGAGGACACCTGAATGAATACGGAATTTATGACCGCCGACACCAACCTGCCGCCCTGTCTGCCCCTGCCGGGGGCCATGCTGGGGCTGCCGGTGAGCAGTACCGCCAAGGTCATGTATGCCAAGCTGCTGGGCGCTGTTCTCACAGCGGGCGTGGAGGACGCCAACGGGATGTTATTTGTCCGTTTCCCCCTTGCAGAGCTGGCCGTGGCGCTGGGGCGCAGTACGCAGACCTGCAAGCGGGCCTTGCGGGAGCTGGAGGCCGCTGGGCTGATCCTGTGGGTGCGTCAGGGAATTGGAGCACCGAACAGGATTTATGTGCTGGTGCCGAAGAAGCGGGATTGAAGAAAATCCTGTAGCACGGTATAATGAAAAGTAAGAAATCCTCGCCGCCATACAGTGAGGAACGCCGGGAGGCGGCGAGGAAGTTTGCGAGGGAACACAATATATGTGGGTATTAAAATGGAATTTAACAGGTAAGCTGGTAACATCTTCTTGTGATGAAGTGATTAAAAAAATCAACAGTTTAAATCAAGAATACCAAGACAAACAACCTGTTATTATTGAAATCGAAACATCTTCAAAAAAATCTTTGACAATAGGCGTAGGTACTAAAGAAGGCTTAAGCTGCCTGGTATACTTTCCTTTCCCAGATGGTTTAGGATCTATGCACCCTGTTCCCCACAATAGTCAATATCGCGATTGCGATAAAAGTATTATTTTTTGGCTAAATTCTTACGACTCAGAATTTGAAATGAAAGATTTGATTACTTATGAAGAAGCAGTAAATGAAGTGATATATTTTTTGCAAAATGATGATGTTAGTGCTAATTTAAGCTGGGAGCCAGATTGACTATTGAATAATCGTAAAATCCCTTTAGGAATTAGTCCAACTCATAAAAATCAAGAGAACAGCAGAAACAGACTGGGAGCCTACGCCCGCCGCTGGCCGGAGTGTTGCCGAAAGGTGGACGATGACGGCTGGGGTTACAAGACCTTTGAGATCGACAAGGGCCGCTTCTGTTTCCGGCTGACCGCGCCATACAGCGAGGAACGCCGGGAGGCGGCAAGGAAGTTTGCGAGGGAACACAATGCCATAGCGAACTTCAAGTGAAAGAGTTAGAGGCAAGGAGGGACTTTATGGACACCTTTATAGACAAATGCTTTAATTCTTTGAGCAGTAATTTCCCGGAGAAATTTTTGGATGGCTTGCAAAAATCAACAATTACAGATAAGGATATTCATGTGGCGGAAGAAAATTTAGGATATAGGTTTCCTACAATTTTTAAGGACTTTTTGAAAAGTTATGTTTGCCCATTCATGTGCTTATATGGGAAGTTTAGCGGCTATTCAGCAAGGAGAGGTTTAACTTACTCCGTTGAAGATGAAGAATATAAATATATTGAAGATAAACTTCCATTCTCCGTTATTAAATTGCAGTTAGAGGGCTTTCCAAAAGAGCCAGAAAAGATTGCAGAGTATATTGAATTAGTTACATGGAATGAAGCCGCTCAATTTGGATATTTGTATATCGGGGAATTTTACGGTGACTATCAACTTTTCTATAACTTAATTACGGATGAAATTATTCAAATAGACCATGAAGAAACACCCTTTCCCCCACAAGCTCAAGACGATATGGAGGAATATGCCACTGTACTTTTTAAGTCATTTTCTGATTTTTTGCGTTGCTTCTTTTTAGGTGATATTTATAATGAAGACACATTAGAATTTGAAGGCGGACGAGAAGCCTAAACCCTTTAGGAACTAAAGGGTTTAGGCTTCTATACATAGCCTAACGGCCATGTATTCGTGCGCTCTGCGAGGCGGGACGGGACGGCGGATTGCCAGATGGAGCAACTCGCCGTTTTTGCGTCGCTGCGCTCCGTCCAAGGGGCTGGTCTCGCCTGCCAGCTCGGTCGGCGCTTCAAGGCGTTTCACGCCTTGAGGTCGCCACCGGCGACCCGCGCCCCCTTGCGCGGCTTATGCCGCTTACTGCGTCTGTCCCCCTTCCGAGGGCCTTATAACCGAACACCAACACCCTGACCGCTCACCGGGAACGCCCCAGAGGACGGTCTTTTTTTCACCCATTTTCAGCAAGGGAAGGCAACACCTTTTACATTTCCCGCCGCAGACAGGAGCAGACCCACACCCAACGCTGGGACAGGGATATGGAGCGGTAAGGGACTTCCTATTTCCTGCCACCGGTGTTAAAATGAAATCAGTCTTACGGGCTGCGCCCCGCTGGGACAAAGTGTCCCAAAGCCGGGGGCATGATCTCCCCGCCCCAACCTCTGGCCTTTTGTCCAGCCAGCGGACGGCTTGCCAAAGAGAAAGAGGGAATTGTGATAAAAGATAAAAACCGCAACAAAAAAATCAATCCAGCCGCAGCTGTGATTGCCGTTTTTCTGTGGGTAATCGTCCTAACGATAGTTCTCCATGCTTATTGTCAACAGGGTGGGACGCTTGCAAAGGTTGTGGAAGTGGCGTTGATTGTACTTACCCTGGTGGGATTTATCGCCTGTATCGTCATTTATGTTATCCCGATCCGGCGTTTGGCAGCGCGAATTGACAAGGCAGCTTTTCAGTATCAGTTGACCCATGACGGGGAGGCATATCTGGCTGAATTGGAAGAATGCAAGGAAATGCCCGGCGTGAAACGAGCTGTCTTTTATGATGTGCCAGCAAAAGACTACTTGGAGGTTTTGAGAATCAGGGCTCTTCGGGAGATGGGCCGGACAGCCGAGAGCCGCGCTCTGCTGGAAACAGTAAAACAGGAAACTACCAACGATTTGACGCGGCAGGCATTAAAAACAGAGGAAGAACAACTACCATAAGCCAAGCACAGGCTTTCAGGAGGAGCAACCATGGAAAAACGAATGAAGCGGCGATTATGCCTGACTGTCATGGCGGCCCTGATGCTGCTGGTTCTGACGGGCTGCTATCACCCCGCCAGCCGCGGGGAGCTGATCGAATGGTTCCAAGAAACCTATACTGATGCGCCGTTGGTGGTTTCCCGGGAATGGGTGGAGGGCCGTGGGCGGGGCGGTAGCTATGAGGCATATCTCAAGGACAAGCCGGATCTGGTGTTTCACTTGGAAAGCAAATGGGTCTATGTGGGAGAACACGCCGAGTACCACAATGCCACCGATTTTAGCCGGGTCTACGGCGAATACTATCTGGCCGAGTACCAGATAGAGCGGCCTCTCCAATACTGGCAAGTTGTTAAAGACCATTGGGATCAGGAGAGTTTCACTCTGGAGACCGTCTATGACAACCCGGAGGGTTTGGAGGCAGCGGCAGCGGAGCTTTTGGATTTCCACGCTTTTCTGGCGGAGCAGTGCCCGGAGGCGGATGTGCGGTACCTGTTCACCTTCCGCTCCCCGGTCTGCCCAGATCGGCCCAGTGTGTCGCTTGGCTCTGGTGTTGTGTACCTGTCAGCAGGAGCGGGGGATGGGGCCATCCGGCAGGAGATCGGGGACTTGACAGCGGAACTGGCGGTGTGGTCTGTGTCCTACGGCCTCCATCCGGAGTGGTTCTCTCCGGAGGAGATGGAGGCAGCCCTGGACTACACCCAGACGCCGGAATACGACGGCCAGAACATCTACATCGGGGCATGGCTTGTCTCCGATCCGGAGCGGGGTGATCTGCGAGTCCCGCTCACCCGCCCGGAAAGCGAGCGGTACACCTTTGCTGAAATTTACCGGCTGCTGGAGGCCCTGGAGTGGGAAACTTTGGAAGGCACCGAGACAGACTTTTCTTTCACCGGAGCGGACGGAAGCCTCTATGCCCTTTCCTATGACTTGTGGGAGGACGAGTATGGACATATGCTCAGCCGCTGTACGAAGGACGGTGAGCCGCCGCAAAACTGCCCGGACGATGGTACGTTCCCCATCTGGTGGAGCCTGGAGGAGATGACCGGCCTGGAGTTCCAAACGGGGAACGAACCCACAATAACCTACCGCGGCCCCGGCCCTGACGGAATTGTGGAGCTGCCTTCTGGCCCAGGAGAAGAGCTTCCGTAGGCTGATACTTCGCCGATACGCAACAGAACCGCCGGAGCTTTGGGTCGCTGAACAGGTTTTATAGAGGAAATGTCCTAAATATTTATTACATATATCGTTGAACTCAAAGGAGGGACAGGTGGTGAGAAAAAGAGGAAAAGTATGTTTGGGCGCGACGGCGGTGCTGTGTACTCTGTCCGGTTGCGGACGTCCGTCATGCCACCCGCGGGGAACTGATCGACTGGTTCCGGGGGAACTACGATGGGAAATGTGATTTATCTGGAAGGACAGCCGGAGCACACGGCACTATCTATGGGCAATGGGCTGACAGACACTTTGATCAGCGCCCTCCTTTTGAGCGGTTCTCAGCTTGCGAAAACTGATCAGGAAAAGAGGCTTATTGTATGGCTGGCGGAAAAGGATCAAAGTGCAGTTGGTATGGGAACCGTGGGCTTTTCCGTCCTGGATATGCCATGGGACAGGAACACCCTTGAGCAGAATCGGTCATTTCTGCGCAGGACAGTTGAGCAGGCGAAACTGAGGAGAGGATGGGAGCTGCTTGACTACCAGCCTTCGGAGGAATTGCTTCTTCCCAGTCTGGAGAAGTTCTTATTCCTGATCGCGCAATTAAAACAGGCAGGTATACAGCCGGATTGTTTAGAAGCATGGCTCGCAGAGGCCGCAGAAAATGACCCGGTAAGATGCGGCTTTCCGCGCTGCCCCAGGCATCACACGCTGCTGACCGTATTTGGCTGTCAGATTTGCAACCATGAATCATTCGGATAATCGGGGGATTGAATGGAATGGCCGCGAAATTTGAAGTTTACATTGTAAGCGGGAACTATCTCAGCATTCAATTATGTCAAGCGATATTCCCTCATGTGGGTGAAATACAGTTTTCTGGAACATGCACCGTCTGGGATAGCTGGCAGCCAACCAAAGAAATCATGGTTTATCTACAAGATGACAAGGAAATGGAAGCCTGCCTGAGCAGCGGCAAAATCCTTCACTTTTATGGCGCAGCAGGCCCCCACATGATCGGAGCAAGGCAGTATTTTGAATATGGTGTGTTTTGCACAGAGCTATGGATCGACACATCACGTTTGCCTGACTTGGATACGAATATGCCAAATGATTTTTGTAATTCTTTTTGCCAGTCCGTCAGAAGGAATATGCTGGGGCTGGATCAAACAGTGGAGATGAAATTCTTTGCTATGGGCACAGAAATGAGCATTGACTTTTCTGAACAGCTGGAAGAGTGTATCAATGAAAGCCATGGTGTCATGTGCTATTGGAGCGAGAAAACCGGCAACCATTAAAAGCGGAGAAATCGTGGCTCCGAGCCATGAAGCACAGGCTTTAAGGAGGGATAGGTGGTGACAAAGAAAAGAAAATATTGCCTAATTGTAGGTGGAACCGTTATCCTGGCTATCGTCTTGCTTTTCTGCTTTATTCCTTATTATATCCGTTCACATTTTTTACTGTCAGAAAATGAGGTGTTGGCAGGACTTGAGGCACGCTATGGCATGGAATTCGAGGTACAGGATGTGCAGCCGGATAAAAATGTAGAGACACTTCTGTAAAAGGCACAACAGATTATCAATGATGGTTATGATTATTACGCTATGCATGGGAAAAATCTGCCCTTGATTTCTGCTCTAAATCAGTTTAGAGCTTAACCATAGCCTCCACCTCTGGAAACTTTGTCCAGCCAGAAACGGACAACCAAACACTACTCACCAAGGTGCGGCCAGCAGACCGCGCCTTTCCTATGCCTGAAACTGCCCCCCCGCGAATTTCCCCTCGCAGAACCGACCGTGGCGCTGGGGCGCAGTACGCAGACCTGTAAGCGGGCCTTGCGGGAGCTGGGACGATGGACTCTGATCCTGCGGGTGCGCTGGGAAATCAGAGCGCTGAACAGGATTTATGTCCTCATTCCAAGAAGATTAAACCGTTGAAAAACAGAAGAATAAGCCGCCCAAAACAGTTTTACAAAAGATTTCAGGTTTGCTATAATAAACGCAGGAAATTGAGAGTTTTGACTAATATTTCAATGTGCGGGAGGGTTTCATAATGTGGATAGTTATTTTAGTGGCAGTCATCGCAGTACTACTCATTCTTTACATTAAGTTCTATAACCGTTTGCAGCGGCTTTCCGTCAAGGTGCAGGAAGGCAGCGCGGGCATTGATGTTGCTTTGGAGAAACGCTACGATATGCTGTCGGAAGAAATTGAGGCAGTAAAAAAGTATCTGGCGCATGAGTATCAGATCTACACAGAAGTCACATCTACCCGCGCAGGGAAAGAACTGAACGAAAGCATATTTCAGGAAAAGAAACAACTGTCTGAGGAAGCGGTCAAAGCAATCAGCGAGACGATTGCCGAACAGCAAAAGCAGATGGAAACAATCCGGCAGCAGTTGGATCAGCAGCGAGGGCAGGATAACTCTCTTGGAGCGGAAACACCAGGTATGGGAGGCGACGGGCTGCTCGGACATCAGGTAAGCCTGGATCGGAAACTTGGCTTGCTTACTTCCGCCCAGCTGGGACTCACCGGGGTCAACTCTGCCATCAATGCACTGGCTGAGCAATACCCAACTCTTTATTCCTATGCGTCCATGCAGCATTTTCAGCAGGATATTTTTGACGCAGAAGAACACTTACAAGCGGCGAGACGGTTGTACAACTCTAATGTATCTTTGTATAACCAGAGAATTAACACATTTCCTTATCTGCTTTTAGCAAAACTTCATGGTATGAAAGAAGCGAAGTTTTATACTGTGGAAGAAAAGAAAAAAGACTTTAAGGTGCAGTTTTGAGAAGAAAGGAAAAAAGATGTATGAAAATGGTGGAACAAAATATCAGCGGTGTCAAGCTGGAACAGTTGCGGCAGAACGCTGTTAAAAAGCATAAGATTCTGCGGAAGCTGCTCCCGGTGTGCCTGATTTTATTTATAGGATTGACACTGGTAAAAAACCGATTTTTGTTTGTCTCCATCAGTGAATATGGCTTTGGAGACCCAGCAACTCAGGGGGCCTTTTGGGGTCTGATCGGAGGCATGATGCTCAGTGTGATTTTTGCGGGTGCTGTTTTTGGTTTTTACTATATGCTGGTCTATAAAAAAGCTTATGACCTCTTTTGTATCAATTTCAAAAACAAATATGTGTTGGACACTCTCCGACAACTGCCGGATTTTTCCGAACTGCGCTACAATGCCGGAGGCGGTCTTTCTTATGAGGAAATGAACCGTTTAAAGTTAATCCCCGGAGGCCAGTCGGTCTTTTATCAATCGTCGGATGAACTGTCCGGCAAGCTGGATGGAGTCCCCTTCCGGGCTGTCAATGTCTGCACTGGCGAAAAAGTTTCCGCAAGAAGTTCTACCCCCAAAATTCTATTTGAGGGACAGGTCATTGTTTTTTCCTATTTTGATAATCGGAAGATCAGTGAGGGTTTTGTCCAGGTGTTTTCCAAAAAAGCTCTGTCTAAACTCAGGGAAACCAGAGTCCCGTTGCCAATTCAGACAGAAAACAGTGTATTCAATGAAAATTTTGCGGTGTTTGCAGAGAACGAGCAGAATGCTTTTTACATTCTGACCCCCCAGGTGATGGAGCAGATTACAGCTTTTCAGGAAGCTATGGAAGGAAACATTTATCTTTCCTTTTCTGAAAAATCTCTATATGTAACTTGCAGCCAGCTTCGCAACCCTTTTCATATTTATATAGATATTCCTGTTGAAGAACAGCGTCAAAAGATTGCCGGCGATACGGCGATTCTCCGCAGTGCAAAGGAAATTCTCATAAGAGCCGGACAAAGCAGTCCGAAATAAGAAGGCAGTCCTTGAAAGGCGGTAGGTATCATATGGGATGTACAATTGTGTTCGTTATCCTGCTTGTTATTGGAATGGGCATCCTCTGTTTTCTGACGGGGGATATGGCGGCTTTTATCGCCCTGTCCGCTACTTTAGTCGTAGGGCTTGGTCTTGCCGGTATTCTGTATCATATCTATAAATCGAAGCAAAGACGGATGGAGAAGTATAATCCCCTATCCCCTACATTGCGCTGGATGAATGCCGCAGGGTCGATCCTGATTGCAGCAAGTCAACATACAAATTTTCATCTGCTGGCTGGCTGGCGGTACAATAACGAATTTGACCGGGAAAGTATTAAAACAATGCTGTGGGATTATTGGGGCATTCAAGGACATGAGACAGCTATAAAGGAAATGCGCAGCCTGATCGACGAGGGAATGCGTGCCAGCTATCGGAGGAAAATGGAACTCTTGTCGCATAAATATAAGGATGCTACAGAAGTCCAGCTCATTGAGGAGGCCCGCAAAACCAATCCAAACGCAGATGAGGACAGCTATCTGCCGAAAATGCTGATGGCCTGGCGGCGCTATGGGGAAAATGCCCTGTTAGGCTGGGACATGGGACGTTGCGCATATATCACGCAATGTTGCTATCTGGCAGGTTATATCAGTATGCAGGAAATGCTGGATCTGTGCGTGGATGCCGGGATGAAGGCACAGTCCTTTTTTCAGAATTGGGAAGAAATGATGGAGAGCTATCTGCTGGGCGGCCAGTTCTGGCAGCATGAGGATAAGAATGACCCAAAATCCATGACGGCAGAACGATGGAAGCTATATGAACAGCTCTGGCAAGGAAAAAAGCCGTTCCAGGGTTCTCCGTACCTCGCTGTCCCATTCGACCAGCCCCTCTCCAAAGAGGTTATTACCAATGAATACGGTATTCTGCCGGAATACCAAAAATATTATAATCATGGATAGTTAGCTTTCGGTACAGAGTAAGCATTGATAGAAGTGTGTACAAATACTTTGGAAATGCTAAATTTGACTATTAAGTAATTGGAAAATCTTTTCAGGAACGAAATGCACACGTATATGGTCTAACAGCCATGTATGTGTGCTCTGGGAGGCGGAACGGCGGATTGCCAGATGGAGCAACCCGCCGTTTTTGCGTCACTGCGCCCCGTCCAAGGGACTGCGCCCGATAATGTAAGATAAGTTGCGCAAATTGAATAGAGGATAAAAAGAGACATGGTTTGCAGACCTCTGGTAGAATGAAGTTACCACACACCATTCTGAAAGGAGTCTGTAAACCATGTCCGAGAAGATTGTACAACTGAACGAGGAAGTAATCAAGGGTCAGCTCAAAGAATTGGTCCGTGGCAGCGTAGAAGAAACGCTGAATGAACTGCTGGAGCAGGAAGCGGAGAAGCTGACCCAGGCTGCCCGCTACGAGCGCAACGAAGCTCGCCAGGGCTACCGCAGCGGTCACTACGACCGGAACCTTACCACTACCTCTGGAGATGTCACGCTCCACGTACCTCGTCTCAAGGGCGTTTCTTTTGAGACGGCCATCATTGAGCGGTATCGCCGCCGGGAGAGCAGCGTGGAGGAAGCCCTCATTGAGATGTACCTTGCCGGCGTCTCTGTGCGCCGTGTGGAGGACATTACCGAGGCCCTGTGGGGCAGCAAGGTATCTCCGGCCACCATCAGTGAGCTGAACAAGAAAGCCTATGTCCACATTGAGGACTGGCGGAATCGCCCTTTACAAGGCGGCAAATATCCGTATGTCTATGTGGACGGCATCTACTTGCGGCGCAACTGGGGCGGAGAGTATGAAAATGTCGCGATTTTGGTTGCAATCGCGGTAAATGAGGACGGATACCGTGAGGTTTTAGGTGCTGCCGAGGGCATGAAAGAAGACAAGGCCAGCTGGGTGAATTTCTTTCAGTGGCTCAAAAGCAGAGGATTGGACGGCGTGAAACTCGTTGTTGGGGACAAGTGTCTGGGAATGCTGGAAGCCGCGGGAGAAGTATTTCCTGACGCCAAATACCAGCGCTGTACGGTCCATTTTTACCGGAATGTGTTTTCCGTTGTTCCTCGCTCCAAAGTAAAATTAGTGGCCAAGATGCTCAAGGCGATCCACGCTCAGGAAAGCAAGAAGGCCGCCCGTGAAAAGGCTAAAGCTGTGGTAACCCAGTTGAGGGAAATGAAACTGAAAGAGGCCGCCAGGAAGGTGGAGGACAGTGTTGAGGAGACGCTGACCTACTGTGATTTTCCCTATGAGCACTGGACCCGGATTCGCACCAACAATGTGATTGAGCGGCTGAACCGGGAAATCCGCCGCAGGACCCGCGTGGTGGGGACCTTTCCGGACGGCAGCTCTGCCCTCATGCTGGTTTGCGCCCGGCTGCGCCATGTGGCAGGAACCCAGTGGGGCAACAAGAAGTACATGAATATGAAGCACTTAGAGGCGGCTTTAGAATACGCCTCTATTGCCGGCTGACCTCATCCAGCCAGAGTCTGCAAACCAATTTGCGCATAATTCTTGACAGTACCGGACACAGTACACAGACCTGCAAGCGGGCCTTGCGGGAGCTGGAGGACGCCGGACTGATCCTGCGGGTGCGTCAGGGAATTGGAGCGCCGAACAGGATTTATGTGCTGGTGCCGAAGAAGCGGGATTGAAGAAAATCCTGCGGCACGGTATAATGAAAAGTAAGAAATCCTCGCCGCCATACAGCGAGGAACGCCGGGAGGCGGCGAGGGAACACGATCTCATAGAAAGGATGAAGAAATAATGGAGAGTTGTTCTTGCGGTAAATATCAATATGGAGATGAAGTAAAACTTCCAAACTCTGCTTGGCAATATGTGAAAGAGGGATTTATGGGTACAGTTTACAAGTGCAGCAGGTGTGGATGCTTATGGTTTAAGACTATAAGTAGCGGTATAATTGGAATGCCCATATATATTAAATCAAAACCTGATGCAGACTTTGGAAAGCCAAGTCCAGCTTCAGATGTCAGACTAGAAGATTTACTTGTAAAAAAGTAACGGGATATATAAGAGTGGCAAATATAAGATTCCTTTAGGAACTAAGCCCAGTTAATAAATCAAGAGAAAAACAGAAAAAGTCTGGGAGTCTACGCCCGCCGCTGGCTGGAGTGTTGCCAGGAGGCAGCGAGGGAGTTTTCGAGGGAACATAGTAGCGCTGAGAGGTTATCCGTGATTAAGAGAGGAGAAGTTATAGGAGAAGGTATTTATGCGTAGTGTTGATTTAATCTATCAATACCTAAAAGAGTACTCCAAAGAAACTGTGGAGCAGTTTGATGATTTAATGGATCAGGCAGAACAGGGAAATGTTTTTGCAGAAGAAGATATAGACGATTTATGCAATCTATTGTTTACGGTTGAAAGAGATTTGGAGGATGAGTCGTCATATAATATTGACTGGACGATCAAAGACCGTATTATGGAAACAATCATTATCCTCATATGGAACAGCGGACAGCCTACTTGCTTTGAAATAATAGCAAAAGCGATAGGCAAATATTCTACTCTTTCGCGCCCCTATCTGAAATATGCCATTGAAACATTTTTGACCGTTTTCTTATTAGGAGCTCCGAACCAGAGTGAGAATGAAATTGTACGAAATCGAGCCATTTTTTTGGGTGCAATGAAAAGACATACTCAAAAGGAAATCGTAAAAAAATTTTGTGAATCGAATTTGAAGCAAATAAAGGACAAAGAAAAAAATGAAGAACTTCCACCCAAAACTCAAGAATTGAAATCGTCTTTATTAGACATATATAAGTTTGCTTGTGAATGACTGCGCCATACAGCAAGGAACGCTGGGAGGCGGCGAGGAAGTTTGCGAGGAAACATAATAGCGTTGTGAAGTTATCTAAAAGAACAGGGAGCAATGTATGAAAAGAAAAATCTTATGGGGAGTTATGGCCTCTTTTATGATCATAGCGATAGCCTTGATGACGATCATGCTTATCCGAATGGCCCAAATGACCGTTCCTGGATCATCGTGTGTGTCCCCGTCGGGGCCATATTACGATGGCCTGTATATTGATCTGGTACAGGAAGCGGATCATCAGAGCTATTTAGATAATGGAGACAGCGCAGCGGACAGCCACATTATAAAGATTTCCAATGATACAGGATATCTGGCCTGTGCCTTGGCTTCCTCCGGCGATTTAGAGATTGTGTATCCCAAGTTTGTTCATGAGGGGTTTCCCGTCGAACTTCGTTTTGAGAACCGAGTGCTGACCGGCTACCGACTGACTTATGAGGGAGAAATACAGAGCATGCTCGGAGCCCGTGAGCAGGCAGCACTCACAGAAGATGATCAGACTACCATTGAAGATGTGGCGTTTGAGCTGGCTTGGAGTGACGAAACTTGGGTGACTGATCAGCCGTCACTGGAAGCAGTTCTGGCGGACTATATGGAACAGGTGGATGCTTTTGTAGCTGAAAATGGGCCGCACACTGATGTCACCCTATAAATCCCGCAGGATGAAAGCTATTAGTAGAGTGGAAGGAGCGATTGCTGCCAGTAGTGTCCATGGCCCTACCAGACAGTGGAGCGTTTTTGATGGATGTTTTGTGCAGAGGGAATTATAGACTTATGTGATTTAGGATGCCTTTTCATTGATGAGCACGGAGACATTTGTTGACAGAACATAATAGGACCAGATAATTTTAGGCCGGCTTTCGTGCAGAAAGTCGGCTTTTATATCTCCGATATTGCGGGTGCACCGTCTCATTATGTGCTAGGATATATTGAATGACCGTACCTCACCTCGTCATGTGACTTTTATGTAGACAAAGAAAACCTACACCACATAGTTGAGTGGTGTAGGTGTATGTTCGTTTGAATCAAGGCAACAGTCTGGTAATATTTTGAACACACAGTATGTTCGTCAGTTAAGTAAAGTTCCCTACGATAGATTCTCGAATTATATAGAAAATGCTTAGGTAAGCGAAGAACGTAAATGTCCTGGCAGACTGCCAATCACTACATGAGAGGTTTTGTCATCCCAAAAGAAATAAATTCGCAGACAATAGAGCGCATTGTGGCTGACGCCCTTTTTCAAGTGCCGCTCCAGCAGCCGCCGTTTTCCCCCATAGGTGATGTAATATTCATCTCCCTGCTCCAGGATATCGCTGCCCTCCCCAAAGCCGCACTCGCTTAGGCCAGGATCAACCGCGCTACAACGCTGTAAAAAGGCGTCCCGGTTGATCCGGCCCTTCCGGTAATCATAGTAGTCCTCCGCCAGCAGGATCAGGCAACGATAGACCATGGATGGGTTTTGATAGACGGCAGATTTCAGGGCACGGACTGCCCTCGGATGCAAATAGAGACGGTCCGGATAATACTGCTCCACCCATTTTGCCATTTGCTCATAGGTCAAATCGACCGGAGGCCGTTCTGTTTTCCCGTGCTTTAACCGGGCGATTTCCCGTCTCTGACGGTCCATCATTTCCGCCATGGCCGTCATCTGCTTTTGAAGCGCCTGACTGTCCTCCCGACAAGCTGCCATATCGGCGTAGTATGTCTCGGCCAACGCCTTATATTCTTCCTTGGATTCATATACCCGGCGCAGCTGCTCCCGACACTGTGCCAGCAATTCCTCCGTGCTTTCCTCCGTACTGGCGGAGAGCATACGGGCCTGCTCCGCTTCTATGTAAAACCGAACGCCAAACCTGTTCCAATCAATGACCTGCGCGACGCTTTGCAGGTGAATCGCTTTTTCCAGCTCCTTTTCAAATTCGCCGGGGTAAAAATTCCTTTTGATGGTTTGAGCTGTGTAGAGCGGATGTTTGTAGGGGTCATCTGCTTCAAAATCAATCGAACTGGGCCAGTAGATACGGACGGCGCCACCAAAGCAGGACCACTCGTCCTCAACGATCCGGCTAAGCTCATAGGTTGCATCCCAGTCTATAACCATTACATGGGCGCTGTCAACCAGAGCTGCGGCCAGTTTCCATCCGTCCACTAAATATCCGTTCTGACCAAGCGCAGGATTTTTGGCTTGAGAAATCAGGACAACGGGCAGCCGTCGGTCCTCGGCACACAAGAGGCCAATCAGTTTACTGACTTTGTGCGTTGAAATATGCTGGGGCTCTGTCGAGAGCCGGAGGCCATCATTCAGGCCAACCTCGTCTATCAGCTGGCGCACAAATACCGGCGACCTGGGCACAGGCTTTGCCTTGGAGCCAGGCTCGCGGAGAAAAACGGTTTCCCGGACCGCAAGGAGCAGGCTGTGACGATATGGCTTGATCTCAGCCTCAACAGTGTCCCGGATGCCGCTTTCAAATACAGAGGAACGAAGGGTGAAAAAGTGTTCCTCCGGCTGGTAAATCACCGCAACAGACCGTCCTTTTTTCGTTGACCCGCTCACAGTCGCCGGAAACTCCGGGAGCGGAATGCAGTCGATGACTTCCCTGCGCATCCAAGCATAGAGGATCCACGCCGCAGCCATAAATTTTTCGTCATTGATTCCGTCTATTTCGGAGCCAATCCATGCCGCAAACTGATAGATGTTTTTCATTGTCGTTTTCTCCCTAATGGTAACAACCGACCTGTACGTCATTCCCCTCACTTGCTATTATTTTACTACACATGATCTCAAAATCATAGGTATTTGTTGAAAAACCCCGGCTACTCAACGTAAAACCTCGACAAGACGCTCCAATCTGGCTGCGAAATAGGTTGCTGCCTTATTCCCGATTCTCATTCAAGAAATCCCGGAATATTTTGTTATAATACTCCCTGTCTTGCAGCTTGTTAATCAGTGGGATAACACGACGGCACAGTTCCGCCTCCTCTGCTGGGCACATGGCGGTTGTCATGTGTTCCTCCACGATTTTTAGGTCCCGTACATCATGGTATATTTCATCAATCAGGCAGTAAAAGAGACTATCAGCGTCCGCAAAGTATTCATAGTTTCCGTCTATGTCTGGCCGAACTACTCCAAATTTTGAGGACACCAGAATATCAAAATAATGATGCCCATGAATATACGAACCAAATGCCCGTAAAACATCATCGATTTTTTCCATCTCTGTCGCCTCAACAAAGACTTTTCTCGGCTTCATTTCATCTTCGCGGGCTGTTGATGCAAGCAATCCCAAAATCAGTTCTTCTCTCGACAAATTTTTATATAGGTCTATCCCCAACAGTGTCTCTTTCGTATTTTTGTCCATTGTGTTGCACCTTTCTAAATTGGAGATTTTATTCAGATGTGCCCGGTGAGTTTGGAAGAAAACTCATTACGGCATTTTAGACTTTGCTAGAAAGTTGTAGAAGTCAATCCCTGCACCCGGCGTTGACTGTATCTGATCTCCTGCATCAAATTGAGGGCTGTGTTCTCCGTCTCCTGAACCATAATTGGGGAAGAACTTCAGGACTGCATTTTCCAGTGCGGCACGGTTGATCCTCGGCCCCCATGAATTTCCATCATAATCAATCATCTCATAAATAGGGAGACAACTCACTTTATAAGTAAAAAAACGGTAGCCGCAGGTGTTGTCGATACCATTTTCTTGGTCATACTTGTTTAGTGATGCAAGTTCCAATGTTTCAGGCCAAATCCCGCTACAGAGGGGATAGGCGATTGCCAGTATCCATCCGACCTCCGCAGTTTCCAGCCAATATAGGCCATTGCAAAGGCGGTCGTGCCGCAGAACTGGTCCCCATGGAGTTTCTTCCGGAATGGGAAACTCGCCAAAATATTCCGGACAAACTTCCATTCCAAATGACTTGTCACTGTCCAAAGAGTAGCCCTTCGGCAAAGGAAGCCCATGTTCAGCAAGGTATTTATGGGCCTCATATTCTACAACATGCCGCCCCTTACAGTCATAATCGTTATCATATAAATATACCCTCGGGATGATTGGTAGTTGTACGCCATAGGCCCGCGCTTCCGAAGAGATTGCAGGGGAGTCCTCTGTTACCGCAATATATTCCGTTAAAAAATGAGGACTGATTTTATTGCCTTTAGTTCCAATATAGTACACGCCCGGACAAATGGTTTCCGCAAAATGGATTGTGCCGTACTGATTTTCAACGGTATGAAAATCAAACGGAAGTTCTGATACCGGTATCTGCTTTTCGCTGGAATCCCCTTTTACGACCACTGGCACAGGAATGTGCCTTTGAGATTCGGGCGGAACCAGTGCGGCGATTTCTGGCGGTAGTTCCCGCAGCCTTGTCCCGCACTCAGAACAAAAGAATGCTGTATCACACATTTGTTTCTTGCAGTTTGGGCATCGTAACATTGTAAATTTCCTCCATTAAGCCTGACACTTTGACTTATTTAGATTGGAAGTATGGGTTACTTGATGGAGCGTATCCACCAACAGGCGTTTGATATGATCACATGATAACTGAACCGTCTTTCTTTATGGGATTCGACTCCCTATATCTCTGATCTCTGTATCTCCATGTATGTCGATGGTGTTTTTCTGCGAATAAATTATACTTCCTAGAACACTATAAGTCAACGATATAACGAAGTATAATGTTCGTATCAACGAAGGAGCGCGGACGGCAGAATTATGAAAAATGTACTTGCGGAAATTACAAGATTACGATTAGAACGTGGTTGGAATGAATACGAGTTAGCAAAACACTGTGGGCTATCGCAGTCAACAATATCAACGTGGTACAGAAAAAATCAGACACCTACAATCCAAACTCTGGATAAAGTCTGCAAAGGACTGGGCATCTCATTATCTCAGTTTTTTGCAGAGGGGAGTGATGCAGTATCACTTACCCCAGAACAAAAGGATATGTTAGATAACTGGTCAGCGTTAAATATACAGCAAAAACAAATTATTAGGGATCTGCTTAAAAATATGCGTTAAGCGTTATCACGTTAAAAAGATACGGGAAGGCCAACTGACCATTTGTTTTTTGTCGTATTATAATATTCGTAGAATAGCACTAAATATGGGGTGATTAAGATTATAAATATCCTTGACAGAATCACCCAACTTCGTTTAGAACGGAAATGGTCTGAATATGAATTAGCGAAGTATTCTAACATTACACAATCGACAATATCTACATGGTATCGTGAAAACCAACTCCCCACAATCAAGTCGCTTGATAAAATCTGTTCAGGGTGTGGCATCACGTTATCTCAATTTTTTGCTGAAAATGGTGATGCGATTTCGCTTACCCCAAAGCAAAGAGAGATGTTAGATAATTGGTCATCGCTGACAGAAATTCAGCAAGAGCTGTTCCTGAAGTTATTTAAATCAATTCCATAGCAGAGACTAAATGATGTGTAGGTCTGCGATTGATCAACAAGGAAAAGCTAAAAGCCCCTGCAAGAAAATTGAATCTTCCAAAACTGTCCATTGTTTTCAAACTGTGGCTTATTCTTCATACTTTAAACTGGTTCCAATGTCAAGGACAATTTTTTGACAGTAACAGATACAAAATAACCACCGTTACTGGTGAAAAAAGCGTAAGCACAGCATGGCCGCCATATTAATGCCGGCCATGCTGTGCTTATAATAGGGGGTGTTTTTTTTTGCAGATTTACTAAGTCTGTTGCGGCAACGGGGTTACTGGGTTCACTCTATCGCATTGATAAGTATCACAAAGGCGAATAGAGAAAGTACCTTAAAAAAGTTCACGCATTTTGTAAATATAAGCGAGTTCTGGATGGGCTCCCCAGTTTTCTCCATTGTATAGCTGCAAAATCAGGTCAGCTGATGCGGTCATCAAATAGGCCCTTGCTTTTTGGGATAGTTCAAGAATTTCTCTCAGATGGGATATCTGTTGAAGCGCAAGTTCTTTGGAGCGGGTCCACTTCGCTATTTCGCGGCGCAAGATGCGTTGATCCCTTGCTATGACGAATTCTGGGTCCTTTTTCTTTCCTTGAGCCATAGCGCGTTTCTTTGCGCTGGCCTCTCTGTACTTTTTGGCCTTCTCCTCTGCCGCGCGGCGACGGGCGGCTATCAACGCCTGGATTGGCATAAGTTCTGTCGCCTTGATGCCGTAGTAGTTGTCCACCGGGTAGATACCAGTGGTAACATAGGTGTAGTATTCAGATGGAGTTAGCCCCGCCAGCGCATATTGGTAATGTCGATGGTTATAGGCATCAATATAGCCGCTGATCATCCGGCTTACAGTTGACGCGTCTGGACATAGCGCCACGAGGTCAAGCAATTCACATTTCAGCCGTCCGAAAAATGATTCCATGGGGGCATTGTCCTGAGAATTGCCCCTATCGGAAACAGACTGGAGAAAACCGTCATCTGACAGCAGCCTCTGGAATGTGGTCGAGAGGTACTGAGAACCTTGGTCGCTATGGATCACACATGCAGCACCTCGCAGTTCGTGTCCATGGTTCTCCATCATAACGTCATAGGCGGACTTGACAAGCGAGACTGTCATGCGGGAGGACACGCAATGCCCCAAGATCTCTTTTGTATAAGCATCCTTAAAAGCGCAAAGATAAATCGGTGTACGCACAGGGCCATAATACAAATAAGTGATATCTGTCAAAATAACTCTGCGGGGACCAACGGAGAAATTCTGTTTCACCGCGTTTTTCGGGGAGGAATATTCGTGATTGTGTGTGGCCTGATTCTTATAAGCGTCCTTCCTGGGTCTGTTGGCCACGAGATTCATTTCTTTCATAACCTTTCGACAGCGTTTTATACTGATACTGATATTGAACTCGCGCCATAGATGGGTCTGAAAGGTCCTTTTTCCCGGAACATATCCAAGTTTTCTCACGATTTTCCTAAACTTTTCTTTCAATTGCTCCTGTTGTTCTTTCTTTGCGGCACAGGAGCTGTCTATATCTTTTTTACGCCTGACCCACGAATAGTAGCCGGATCTGGACACTCCAAATATGTGAAGGCATTGCACGATAGACAGACCGTCCGCTCTATCCGCTTGTCTACGGATAAAGGAATCTACCATATAGAAACGGTCGGCGCTTACACCTTCGGATTCAATGATATAGTTGTGTCCTCCAATGCGGAACGGAGTTTTTTTTGAGCTGCAACCAGCTCCTCCAAATAGGCATTTCTGGCTTTCAGATAGGCCAGTTCTTCCAGAGGGGACATGGCCCCCATAGCCTCTCTGGGTACAGAGCCATCATAGCTGGAGGGATCTGCGGTGAACAAACGACCCTCCCGGCCCAACTGCATCGCCCGCTTTCCTGCGGAATTCGCGCGGTCCTCTCCGAGTACAGCGGTGGAAAACCCAAGGCTGTTATACGCTGCCACATAGGTCATATGCTCCTCGGAGATCTTCTTATACATGGCAACATAAAAGTCCTTCGTGTAAATAATATCCCGCCCACGAAAATCCTTTAGGAACGGATTATCCAGAAACGGCTGAATCTCCTCTGGCGGCTGCCTGGTCATTCTGTTTTGTTTCATATTCCCTCATCCGCCCACCTTTCTCATACTCCTAAATTTTTTGCCCGTTCAATGGCTCGTTGGGCAGCTTTTTCTTTCATCTGCTGATACTTTTCTTCTTCCTTTGCGATGTAGAGCGAGAATTCAGCTTCGTTCATGGCCAGAAGATACTGCTCGTACTCGACTGGCGTCATGCGGCCCTTATCCCACATGCGGCGTTCATAATTGTAATACTCTGCATATCGCGCGACAAGTTCCCTCAACTCCTCGATATCTTTGCATTCCGAATACGGACACTCATCTTTAAAATGTCCAAAGAAAGACTCTTGTGGGGCGTTGTCCTGGCAATTTCCTCGTTTGGACATCGATTGTGTGTAACCTCTTTTGCTTACTTCCTGCTGGAATGCGCCAGACAGATAAACTGTCCCCTGGTCAGAATGATAAAGTCCACCGCTGACACATGGGTGAAGATCTGATTGACGCAGTGTGGCAAGCGCCAGTTCCAAGTCATTGTGTTCGCTGACTAAAAACGCAACTAACTTGCTGGTGACGGGATCGAGCAGTGCTGAGCCATATGCCTTGCATCCGTCGCCATAGAGAAGATGTGTAACATCTGTCAGCCGTACTTCATTGGGCCGGTAAAGGCGGAATCTGCGCTGCAGCAAATTAGGTCTCACATTCTTTTTCAGTGCCGCTCCACCCATGCGCTTGGAAGGCGCTGCCTTCCGAATCGACGATGTGAGGTTGTACGTTTTCATAATACGGCGTATCTTTTTCAGCCCCATACGCTTTCCCGTCAGAGCTGGCATCATCATATAGATCTGCCTTGAGCCTTTGGCAAACCCCTTGTATTCCATAACGGTTCGAATCAGTTCGGCATCCTGCTCGTCTTGTGCGTTTCTCTGTACTACCGACTGTCCATAGGTGCCATTCTTCAGTATGGCATAATATGACGCACGAGAAATCTTCATGAGAGAGAGTATTTTTCTAACGCTATACTTTCTTCCTGGGTCTGGCGGAAGATCCCGGAGCCACAGGCAGAGCGATTTCTTCTGCAGAACATTCAGAGAAGAAACAATATCTCCAATTTGAAGAAACCCTTTTTCTACAATACTGTCCAATGCCCGCATCCTATTTCTAAGGATTTTCCGTGTGGGAGAGGCGTTTATTGTCTCTCCGTCAGCCGGTGTAGCCCATGCAGCCAAAACTCGGCTCATGCGATATCGCTCCGTTACTGAAAATATCTCCGGGTCAATATCAAACACACGGAGGATGTCGTCGAATGCCAGTACTGCAATAGGTGCGGCAGCCTCAAAGAATGCCTTATTCAACTCTATTTTTTCACGGGTGGCTGTTTGGACATAAGGATGTTTACGATACTGCTCTACCGTGGCGGCAGTATAATAAGCTGTACGGCCCCTTGTAGCACTGCGGTTTGTGTCCTGCCCAGATGAATGTTCAAATTTTTCTTGCAGCCAGTATATTTTGTGGTAGCCCATGTCTGCTGGCGAAATCCCAGCGGACAGCAAACCATCTTCTATGGACTGTTGGGGATAGTTTCGGTATAGCTCCGCCTCAAAATCCGGATGTAAAATCAGTCTGTTGACATCCCAAACAAATTTTCCGCTTTCAACCAATTCCTCCGCAGTCATGGTTGGCATATATATTGTTTTGGCCCAGTTTGCCTGGGTTTCCGGCGATGCCTTTGAAAACTTCGGACGCCCACCCCGTTTAAAAACAGATTCCACTGACTTTGTGAAGTTTAGGCCAAGGCGCTGGGTATCAAATCCGTTTGCCTCCAGCATCCTTCTGACAGTTGACCGCTCTGGCCTCCGTATCCACGCCTCATAGACCTGCTGTCTGAACTCTATTGTCAGCAGCAAACGGTTTTCCCGCACCTCCAGCACATTTGGATTCTTTTTCAGGGCTTCTATTTCTTCAGGCGAATACCGTTTGGGAACAAATTTAACAGCCATTTTCCACCCATAGCCTCTGTCCTATTTTGCACGATGATCTTGACCTCTGTCAAGGCAGTGTCTACAGCGTTTACTCTTTTGTCAAACTACTGTCTATTTTCTGTGTACCACTGTCAATCTCTGGTCTGTCTTTCGTGCTTTTTTGTCAGAGTACTGTCCTTTCTATAGGTACCATTTTACTTTCTTTCTCTGTTCTAAACGCTTCTTAGAGTGGGTCATTCTGGTTGGTTCACCACGAACCTACCCTCGGTCCACCGTCAGGGCAAAATCTCCCCCTGGCGGTGGACCTTTCTATTTTGAATTCAAACCAGCCGGTATAGATTGGAGCTGAGGCTTCCGTTCTCCCGCCAGCGCGGCTCACTTGTGACCAGCCCCGCACGATATAGGTCCTCCAGGGCCCGCTTGACTGTGGAACGGGAGAGGCCCAGTTCGGCGGCTATGGTTCGGATTCCCGGCCAGCATCGCCCTTCACTGTCGGCGTGATCTTTGAGATACATATAGACAGCTCTGGCCCTGTGGCTCAGGCTGGAGCGGTAGATGTTTTGAAAATAAGCCATGCGCAATCTCCTCATGGACGCAGGCTTTTCTGCCCATCTAGTGGCTCCTGGTCGGAATGATTGTCTGGGCGTGCGTCTTGTTTCCCCTTCCCGGCAGCCGCCTTGTCAGATGCCGGGGGCGGTGCGCTCCCAACTATTTTCCGCGTGTGGTGGCGGTGCAGGATCTCCAGTTCCAGCTCCTGCTTGCTGGCATAGGCAACAGGACGGGCCGCTTTTTCCGGGATGCTGTACGGTTCCCTGAAGGTAATCCCCCATTCCAGAAACAGACGCAGATGGGTCCGCATGGGGTGGGTGCCGGTCTTCATGACGATGAAGTGACCTTTTGGGATGGACTTGAGTTCATCAGGAGTCATGAGAGGCCGCTCCATCATCTGGATTGTCTGGCTCGGGTCGCTTTTCCCTTTGCTGATGTACCCGCTCATGACGGTGCGGCTGCCCAGCGCCTTGGACAGCACCTCGGCGGTCTGGGAGTTAGGGGCGAAGCCGCCGAAAATCGTATCCTGCACATTGTCCTGAATAATCTCCGCTCCTTCACGGCCATAGTTTTTTTCCAGCTGCGCGAGGGACTGGATGATTGGGACCAGGGTCAGTTTTCGGGATCGTCCCGCAGAGAACAGGGGCAGAATATCAAAAGCGGGCATGGTGCCCAGCTCATCACAGAAGAGGACCACCCGGTTTTTCAGCTTCCCACCGTTCTCGTCCGCCACAGCGAACAGCTCACGGGAGAGCGTTTGAATCATGAGGCCGGCCATAAAGTTCTTGCTGGGATCCTCTTCTGGGAGGATCAGAAAGATGGCAGATTTTCTGCTGGCAAAGACTTCGGCGTTGATGGCGCTGTCAAAGCACAGGACCTGCTCCAGCTCCGAGTCCAGGAAAGCATTGAGGCGGGAGAGAACCGTAGACATGACAGAGTTCATGGATTGCTCCGCCGTATTCAGAGCCGCTCCGGCAAACCACCGTGCCTTATGGGTATCCGGCAGCTTGTCCATCAGGATCTGAAACTCATTTTTCCCTTTTGTCTTGCTGGGAGCCAGCAGATCCTGCACCAGTTTGAACACGCTGACGATGTGCCGCCGCTCCTGCGGGGCCTTGTCTGTGGGCGGCAGGTACTCTGCCAGCAAAAGGATAACGGCGGTGAGCAAGCCCTCTGCCGCGTCATAAAAGAATGCGTTCTGCCCGTAGTTGGAGGCGTCCCCCTCCGGGTTGACGATGGTCTTTGCAAGGATCTTGGCGTACTTCTCCGCCTTGGCGCGGGCGGCCAGGTTCTTCTCATCCTCACGACAGACATCCATGTAGTGGTTGATGAGGGTCAGCAGATTGTATCCATTCGAGCGAGTGGGGTTGCGCAGATCGATAACCGCCACCTGATAGCCGTAGCATTGGGAGGCAATGGTCCCGTAGTTCCGGGCCAAGTCTCCCTTGGTATCCAGCGCCAGAAAGCTCATACCGCTGGCGCAGGCATATTCGAGATTGGGGTAGAGAAAGAAAGCCGTTTTGCCCACACCGCTGGCCCCGATCATCAGGCAATGGATGTCATCGACATCCACGATAGCCCAGAGCGGTTTTGCTGTCGGTTTCTGCTTTGGACGCTTCCTTCTCGGAGCTCCTTTCCCTCTCCAGAGAGAGCGAACCTTTTCCGCCAGTTTTCCAGGCTTTTTCAGACCTCGGCCTCCCACGCAGCCCAGAACCAGTCCCTGGGCAGTAGGCAGATCCTCGCCCCTGCGCCACAGATCCGGCCGGAAAGGGATATGTCGGTAAGTCTTCTGGATCTCTTGCTTCGTGGCCCAGCGGGCGGTGCCGTGCTGGCCGTCACCCACGGTCTTGGACTTGATATTGTTCAGAGAGCCCACCCCTGTGAAGTGTACTGCCGCGCCGATAAGCAGGAACGCTCCGCCGCCCAGCAGGATCAGAGGGAGCAGTTCTGTCGTTGTCATAGGGTCACCCCCAGTTCCATGTTCAGCGTTGGCTGTGTTTCCCGCTGTTTTATCTGCTCCGCCTCATATTGGATGGGGACGCCCGCAAAGGCGGCGGCCAGCTCCAGCCATCTGCCCGCCAGAGTTTTCTTCTCCTCTTGGGTACGGAGCCCCACGGCATCTTCCAGGGCGAGGACACTCTGGAATTGTGGGGCGAGCTCTCTATGGCGTTTTTTCAAGCTCCCCCGGTTCCGGTGGGGGCGGATCCGTTCGCACAGCAATTTGGTCAACTCATCCTCTGTGGCCGCCATCCCCAGCTGCCGCAGCTCACGGCGGCAGGCCGCAACGGCCAGCGCCGACGCCTGTTCCATGCAGTCCATGGCCTGGTCGAACCGGCCCCAGTGCAGGTGGGCGCGGTACTGTTCGATCAGCCACGGGACTCCATTGTTCAGCCGGTCCAGCTTCACCGTTGTACTCATGGCACAGACCCGTTTACAGACCTCCGGCGCCGCCATGAGCTGGGGGTGTTCCTCCGCGCTCTGCGCCTCCAGTCCGCATCGGGCTTTCACATCCTCATTCCAGTCCTTATGGATGGACTGGAGGACCGCCGTTTCAGCATAGCCCCGTTCGGCCAGAATCTCCTTCAGGCGGCCCGTGGCCTCGATGCCCGCCGCGTCATGGTCCAGGCAGAGGATGGGACGCCGGAACTCCGGCGCCTGCTCCAGCATCCATAGCATTGCCTGTTCTCCCACGCCGCACAGGGCCACATAGCTGTGCTGCTGCCAGTCCTTTGGGTACAGAGTCAAAAAGGAGAGCAGGTCAATGGGCGCCTCGAATACATAGAGCCGGTCGCTGGTCCCGTTCCAGTGGAAACTGTATCTGGGATCGCTGCCCTCCACATTGATGCGGAAGGTCTTACCTATGTCGCTGGTGCTCCGCTTATGGGCATGACGGACAACGCCGTGTTCGTCTTTTCCGGCGAACACGGCGTTGTGATATTTCTCGTCCTCATAGACCAGTCCGGTCCGGACAAAGGTACTCAGCACCTCCCGGTCGATCAGGCGCTTTTTCAACAGGTAAGCGTACACCCGCCGCATCTCCCGGCCCACTGGCGGCTGGATGAATTTCTTTTTCGGTTCCTTCTTCTTAGGTGCCGGTTCATAGATCCGGCCCTGCTCACCGTCCAGCAGACGGGTGACCGCCTCCGGGTAGCTGAGTCCGAAATAATTCTGCACAAAGGAGATGGGGCCGCCGCCCTCCTTGGAGGCATGGTCGTACCATTCGTTGCCCCGAACGGTGACGCTGTGGTCGCTGGCCATACGATACTCCGGCCCGGAGCGGATGAGCTTCTCGCCCTGCCGCCGCAGGAACTCCACCAGATCCACACAGCTGGCACGATATTTTTGTTCCTCGGTGAAATGGATATAGGTCATATAGTTGGTCACCTCCCAAGATTTTCAAGGTTCGGATAAGGAGGCATCACCTCATGCTGATCTCAGCATCCTCATGGTCATCGGGCTTATGCCCCATGGCCATTTTCTTTTCCCGGATCCGCTGTCTGAGCTTGCGGTCCGTGAACGTGACTGTCCTGATGGGCCCTCTCGAAGCCTGTTCCTGAAATATCCCACTCAGGTGGTGCAGGAGCCGGGTGGCGCAGGAGAGTATGGATAGGCCCTCGTCCATGTGGTCCAAAAAGTATTGGGCATATTCGTTTCCCTGAGCCGCTGAGAGAGCAAACCAGCGGACAGCAGCCTCTGGGTCACGCGGCACTTCCTTTCCCATCAGATAGAGCTTGCCGAGGGCATACTGCGCGTACTGATTTCCCTGCTCCGCAGAGGTGGTCAGCCAACGGACCGCTTCTTCGATCTCTCTGGGGACATCTTCTCCACGAAGCAGAAGCCTGCCCAGCCGGTACTGGGCATACTGGTTTCCGTCCTCCGCCGAGCGCCTCAGCCAGTTCAGCGCAGACGGGATGTCTTTCGCCAGTCCCTCCCCGCCAGTCAGGAGCAGGACGCCCAGCGCATAGGAAGCTGTGTCACTGCCCTGTTCCGCTGCCCTGGTGAGCCATGCCGCCGCCAGCAGCGCGTCTTTCTCCACGCCCCGGCCATCCCGGTAGATCTTTCCCAGTTCATATTGAGCGTGGACCCGCCCCGCATCCGCCGCCTCTGTCAGCCACTCCAGCGTGGTCCTGAACTGCTCTGGCTCCGCGGCAGGATCTGCGAGCATGATTTTCGCCAACCGATACCGGGCATATTGGTTTTCCGGCCTGTCTCTGTACTTCCGAGCCCCTTCTGGTTCTGTGTGTTCTTCCATCTCCTTAGACGGCTCAGACTCCTGGGGTGCTTCTCCGGCCAGATCAGTTTCTGCCACGTCGCGCTTATACGGCGGCTCATCCAACGCCGTTGGATCAAACACAACGTCTTCATATCCCAGCCGCAGAGCCTCCTCGATCACCATGTTTCGGATCCGCTTGAACTCTTTCTGCCGGGAGAGGGGAAGCCGGGGCGGGAGATCTTCCTTGTAGGTCCTGAGCACTTCTTCCCGGAGCTCGTACCACAATTCGTATGCCCGCGCCACACGCTCGTCCTTTGCCAGTTCATCCACGATCTCATCCACCACAGACTTCAGCGGCGCTTTCAGATAGCCATACTGCTTTTTGCCGGAGAGGTTCTTCAGCTTCCCGGCCAGATGCTCCATGAGCTGTTCGATCTTCGGATTCTCCAGCGTGCCCTCCCGCATCTGGAAGACCAGTTGATCCATGACCGTTCCGGCCTCCTGGGTGAGTTCATCCCGCCGCTGGGTCTGGCGTTCATAAAGCTCATAGAGTTCTTGACGGAAGATCCGCTGGGCCAGATCAGATTTGATCTGGGCGATCCCTTCTCTGGTGAGAAAGCCGGATCTACCGTCCGCGCTGTAGCAGACCATGTGGACATGGGGATGGTGGCCCTGGTCATGGAACGCCGCGTACCACCTGAACTGCTCCCATGGTATTTTCATAGCCTCGGCCATCTCCATGGCATAGCCGGTGAGGAGCTCCTTCCACCGTTCCACATCATCGTAGCCAAGCTTCGCAGCGTCCTCCCGGCGCAGGGAGATGATAGGGAGCCACACGTTGCCGGGGTGATGGGCCACCTCGTCCGCGATGTTGGACAGCACCAGCGGATCATCCGACCCGGTGAACAGGGCATGCGCTCCGGTGCGCTGTGCGCGGGGACGGCTGGCGATGTAGCTGACGTAGTTGTCCCGCTTGGCGATCTGGTCGTAGTTGTCCTCCAGCGCGCGGGTGATGAACTCGGAAGCGTTGCCGCGGGTAGGAGCGGTCTGGTAGTCCTCATACTCAAACAGCCCGCGGCTCAGCGGGAACTCCCGGAGAAGCTGCGCCACCATCTCCCGCTGTTTCTCCGTGGCCGGGAACTGCTCGTACCACGGCACTATGCGCTGGGCGCCCTCTCGGGTCGCTATGTAGCGGACATAGTTTTGCAGATGGGAGGTGGTGCGCTCCGAGCCACCCTTGAGGTAGGGGCACTTGAATATGACGCGGGGCATGGAGCGTCACCTTCTTTCTTTCAGCCCATGGTGGGTCCGCTCATTCCTATCGACATCTTGGACTCCTCGGGGTTCCCATAGCTGCGGATGGCTCTGTCGAACGACTCGCCGGGGTCATACTTCAGCTCACTCATCCAGCTCCGGCACACCGCTTCCAGCGGCTTTCCTCCCGCAGAAGCGATTCCAGCTCCTCCGAAGAATATGAGCTGAGGTTACCCATCAGCTGGTTATAGCACAAATGCATGGCGGCGATCTCATTCGCCCGGTCATAGACCTCGTTGCCAGGTCGTCTCCACATGCTCTGAGCGTAGGCATCCATCTCTTGGTTGATTTTTTTGAAGATGGCTTCATGCGTCACAGTCCAGGCCATTTCAGTCCTCGCCGTTCTGATACTCCACGGCGTCATCCAGAGAGATCATGCCGTGGGTCTTCTTCACCTCCTGGATACAGCGCCCCCGCAGTTCTCTCAGCTGCTCCTCCGGGATCTCCATGGCCGCGGCCAGGACGTTCATCATCATGTCCATCTCCACGGCCAGCTTAAACAGCAGCCGGCAGATGTGGTTCTCGCTTCCCTGCACAGTTGAACGGATCGCCGCGACGAGCATGGGTGGCAGAACGGAGAAGCAGTCCTGGGAGGCCACATAGCCGCAGTAGAACTGCAGCGCCTTCTCCACGAACTCGTTCTGGCTCCGGCAGTTGGCCAGCGGCATGGCCGCCTTGATCTTCCGGTCTGTATCCGGATCGATCCGCATCAGGAATTTAATTTTTTCATCTGTCATTCAAAAAAGCCTCCATTTCGCAAAATTGGGCGTGATAGCACATTTGAAACCTTGGAAACCGCTGGAACTGCGGCATTTCCCGCCCGCTTGATAGCAGATTTGATAACACCGCCAAAAAAGTGATAGCATCGCTCCCTCCAAAAAGATACGGAAAAGCGGTTGAAATCCTTTCAAAACCGCATCCCCGGCCCGCGTTGCGGGACGGTGTGGAACAGGGTGATTACACCCTTTTATCCCGCACACTTTTCGTCCCCTCGGTCCACCCGCCCATTTGGGCCTCCAGCCGTTGCGGGCACTTGCGGCACACAGCCTCAACGCTGGCTCTTCCTTCGCATGTGTGGCAGGGGGCCACCCCGCCCGTTGAAGCGGCACACGGAGCCGTACAGAGCGCACGGCGCTGGTATTCCTGTTCTCCGCGCGAATGAGAAAGGCCGGAGCCTCCGCTCCGGCCTCCGTGAGTGTGAGATCAGCGGGGGACAGCGTCCTGCTCTGACGCCTCCAGTGCTCCGGCCACACCCTCCAGCTCAGAGCGCAGTTCCTCCCAGGTCAGAAGCTGCTTGCCGTCCTCCACCTCTGCCTCCGGGTCCAGGCATCCGCACAGCTCATCCATCTGGATGTCCGCCTCCTCCAGCAGAGTTTGGCGGCGCTCCGCGTGTTCCGCCGACACCGCTCCCCGGAAGAGCTCCCATACCTGCTCCATCCTGTGGACCGCCTCGTCGCCGTTGGCCGTCAGGGCATCCTCCATGCCGCACAGATCTGTGACGGTCCTGGCCAGCTCCAGCAGGGCGGTGCGGCTCTCCACAGACTCCAGCTGTGCGGTGGTGTGGAGCAGTTCCCGCACCGCTTCGATCTGCATGGGGAGTCCGGCTGTGCGGACAAGCTGTTCATCCCCAATCAGCAGGATGAGCTCCTGCCCAGCGGCTGTCTGCCTGATACGCTGGATCTCGTCATCGATCCAGTTCAGATGGCGCGCGGTCTCCTCCTCCAGCTGATGGCGGCGGCATACAGCGCGAGGCCGTCGCGCATCCACTGGGCCGGTGGGACCGCATTCTCATCGAGAACCGAGAGGAGCGAGACGGTTTCGTGGGCGATGAGGTCGCACACATGGATGGGGGTGATCGTTTTCGTATTCATATTTTCTTCCTTTCCATTCCGTGTTTGGTGGTGTGTGCTGCTGTCAAACACGATGCTCCTTTGCGGTCGGAAAAGCTATTCAGCAAACCCACCGAACTTTTCGCTGTGGTTTCGGTCATGATCAACAGTTTCCAATGTGCAGAGGTCGGCTGTGTTCAGCCGACCCCTGCTCAAATTATCTGGCATATCACTTTGTGGTTTTCGCTTTTCGCCTCAGCCCACTCCCGTGGCGGGATGGTGCCGCGCGGCTTTGTGGATGACTGCCAGAACAGAAAAGAGGACCGCGCCTCAGCGCGGCCCCCTCACGACTCTGCGGTCAATACAGGTATTTTGCTCTCAGGTAGTCCGCCTGCTCCAGTGTGATGGCATTGCTCCACTGGTTGGAGTTGATGGCTCCGTACAGCTCTCCCCACAGGCAGTCCATATAGGACACATGGTTTTTCTCTCCCTGGATGTATTCGTCCAGGGCTTTTTGCAGGCTGGCCGGCAGATCTTTTCCAGATAGGAGTGGTCCTTGGGTTTCCCATCCGGGCCAGTCTTTGCTCCACCGTCATGGTCAGGAGTTCCTCCATGGGGATGTCCAGCGCGGCGGAGAGCTTACCCAGCGTCCCGGCTCCACACCTCGTCAGCGATGTTTTGCCCGAGCAGATGTCCGCCAGCGTGGCCCAGGGGATTCCGCTGCGCTTGGAAAGCTGATAGCGGGATAGACTCTTTTCCCGCAGGACTGTTGGATCGTCATATGCATCACCTGTTTCTGTTTATATCGGTATCCCGATAATCAGTCAAGGGGTGGATTGGGCGCGGCCAGGGCAGAGGGAACGGCACAGCCGCCCCATGGGGAGCGGCTGTGCCAGCGGCCTCAGCTCTCCGCGAGCTCAGGCAGCTCCTGTTCCTCCGGCGTCTTCTCGATCCAGCCCAGCAGGTTCTGCGTTTCCATCAGTTCGGAGGCGAGCCGGAAGAGGGCCTCCCGGTGGTCCCGGCTCTCCAGCTGGATGGCGGTTTCGAACAGGCCGCAGACGTTGTCCAGCGTCTCCATGCCGCTGGCGTCATGGGCAGCTCGCTTTCCGGCAGGACGTGGCGGGTCTCCTCCGGTTCGGCGGTCCCACGCGCCGCTTCCTTTTCCCGCGTGATCAGCTCCAGATGGGACACGGCGTTTTGAGGGTCGAGGCCCCATGCCGAGCCGATCAGGATGATGGCCCGCTCATAATCATCTGTCTCTGCCGCGCTGCCATGGATGACCAGCATGGCCAGCGCCTCTTTGGTGATCCGATACTGTAGGTCCCTTGCCAGTTCTGTGTTCATGTGATTTCCTCCTGCGTTGTTATTTGCCGCAGTCCCCGGCGGCTGAACACACAATGCCACATCCCCGCGGGAAAAGCCATTCACCAAACCCAACGAGAAATGCCCCCCATCTTTGACATAGACGCCCAAGTCACATGGCCGGCCCGGTGGGCGGCTCCGGCGCCTCCGCCATGACGGGTGCTGTATTCCACGAGGCCCATGCCCGTCTGTTCCTGACAGTAGTCCTCCATCTTCCGCAGCAGGACTTCCTTTTCCGCGGCGTTGAGGTGATAGGAGAGGGCTGTTTCGCTGCCGTCCCCCCGGTGGAGCGCGATCTCCAGCTCGTCGCAGACCTGGCCGGAGGCCATATCGTAGTTGGCGTAGACGTTCAGCCCGTCGTCATTCTCCGTGGTGCAGACCTGGGTCCGAACACCGTCCACGTCAAAGGACGTTTCCAGGTAAAATTCAGGAGGCCGTCCACCTCGGAGATCTCCTCCGCCATCCGGACCTCCCGCGGGAGATGGCCCGCCGAGGTGATCTGTCTGCCGTCCAGCGCGTCCAGGAACCGGGCCATCGCTGGTCGCTGTCGAGGTGATCTGTCTGCCGTCCAGCGCGTCCAGGAACCGGGCCCATCGCTGGTCGCTGTCGAGGTGCGCCTTGCGGTCCGCCTGATAGACCGCTTTAGAGACATCCCCCATGGCAAAGGTCTGCCAGCCATCCATCACATTGACAGCGGAAAACTCCCGCTTATCAAAGTCCAGCTCAAAGGCGCCGGTGACCTTTCCTGTATTCTCCATGCGCACCAGCACCATGTCCTCAAACGCCTCGGGAGTGATCTCCTCCGCCTGATGCAGCATCTGCTCAAAGGAGGAGGCCCCGCGCTCTCCCCGCAGGTAGGATCGCAGGAGCCGGGCGGCGTCCAGAAACTCCAGAGGCCGTTCTACCTGGAGGCAGCGGTCCTGCCCGGACTCCCGGATGCGGAAGATGGCGAACTTCCTCGCGGCCTCCAGCTCCTGTCTGGCCTGCCGATCCTCCTGCCAGAGTTCCTGACTGATGCGGCTGTACTCCTGCTCGGGAACCAGCTCGTTGATGAGCTGGTCCAAATAGTCCCCGAGCTTATCCTCCACAGTCTCATCCTTCAGATGGCGGCTCAAGGCGTCGTACCACCGCTCATCCAGCCCACACATATTTCTCTGCTTTTCATGTGGGGTCACCATTCCTTTCCAAAGCAGTTTGCCCTTCCGGTCCGGGCGCCTTCTCCGGAGGCTTTTCCACGCCGGGCGGGCGGGACGTTTGGGCTTGGCCGGTGGCGGCGCCTTGCGGTCCAGAAACTCCCGCACAGCCTCCGGTACAATCCGTTCATATAGTTCCGTAAGTGCCTCATTCATGCGCTTCTGTACAGTGGTGTTCTCTTTCTTCAGATAAAATTCCAGGGCGTCCAATTTCTCGCCGTCAAAGGAGAGGGTGATCTCGGTCTTCTGCATTTCCGACGCCTCCTCCTACATCATTTGTGGAGCGTCTATCTGCGTCTCCGCCTGTTGTACGTTCCAGCTTGCCTCGGCCTCCCGCAGATACTGGCCGGCCAGGTCACGGTTCTCCCCGAACAGAGGCCGCACATGGGGGAAGCCGTAGTGCTCTCCCTCCACGCTGGTGTCGTACCGGCCCAGCACATAGTGGAGCGGCACATCGTGCATGGTGAAGAACTCGCCGCGTACCGAGCAGGTCCGTTCGGACGGATCCACTGCTTCCACGACTCCGCCCCGCAGCTCAAAATCACCGGGTCCGCCGTATGGCTCCGTACCGACGAACAATACGGTTTCTCCCGGCTTCAGCTCCCCAACCAGCAGACGGTCCCGCATGGCGGAGATGATCTCCCCCCGGTAGACGAACTGTTTCTCTGCCTGGAATTCGGCGTCATCCATCTCCATGACGCTCAGCGCCTTTTCATAGGCGTTTTGGATCTGCTCCTGTGCCGCGTCATATTTTAAAATGTGTATCCCCAGGTCCCCTAAATAGTGGGTGACGCACGCCTCATCCGGTACCAGGAGCAGTTCCTCATAGGTGGCCACCAGATCCGCCGCTCGTTTGTACAAGGCGCCGCGCCCGGTCTCAGGTCTGTCCGCGGGCCCCACCGCTCAGACTGGCGCTCCATCCGGGGGGCCACAAAGCTCACGTGGAGGTGGTCCCATATCTCATCGCAGAACCGGTCCAGATCCAGATGTTTTGCGGGCCGCTCTACCATCGCCAGTTCATAGACACCCAGGAGGCGGCTGATCATTCCGGAGACCGCGACGCAGTGTTCCTCCCGCGGAACCCAGCTGGCGCAGTAGAATGTGTCATCTTTGAGGTCCAGCTCTGCCAGGAGCTTTCCGGCGGCTCACAGAAAAGGTCCCGCACCTGCGCGCTGAAACGATCCGCGGAGATCGGCCGCAGGGAAACTCCACCGTGATCCGCAAGTGCTTGGACGGAGGTTTCCCCCTCCCACCAGCGGCGTCCAGGGCTTTCGTGACCATGGCGGCCACATCCGCGATATTCCGCACCTCTTGCGAGGTAAACCATGCCGTGCGCTCCGCGTCCCGGACCTGAAGGTAACTGTCCATAAAACCGCCGCCCCCTTTTATTGAATAGTCTCCATGCTCTGGTCCTCCGACTTATAGACGTCAAGGATAGAGCGGAACCGCTCCAGCCGTTCCGGCTTCACACCGCCAATCACGAGCTCCGTACCATGCTCCCCGGCACGGGATTCCAGAACGTGGGCGTCCAGCACATCGGAGAACCGCTTCCGCTCCGTGCGGGTCAGTTCTTCTTCCTGTTCAAGCGGTACTGGCTCTCCGCCCTGGGCATGGACGAGAGACAGCTCCTCAGCCAGCTCATACTGGAGAACGTCCCGCAGAGAGATATCAGAGTTTTCCGGCAGGACCATGACGGCGCCCGCGGCCAGCATAGCTTCCGTGGTGAGATATCCATGGGCCAGGATCTCCTCGTTCGGCATTTGCAGTCCGTTGTGGAGTACACCATAGAGATTCTCATCGCCAAAAAAATCAAGGAGAACCTCTACCGCCTCGTAGAAAACCTGTGTCTTTTGCTCCTCCGGAAGTTTGGTAAAGTAGCATGGCTTCTGGCCTGGAATTCTGGGGCAGAAGTTCAAATGGTACGCCATGTCGATCCCTATCGGTCATCGACACCGAGGCCACCTCGCTGCGCCTCATGAGCGCCTCCAGCAGCATCCCGTCCAGGCCGTTTCCTCTGCGGACTGTGATCCCGGTCTGTTTTTCCAGCTCCTCACAGCTGATGCTCCAGCTTCCGTTCTCTGTGGCCTCTGTGCCCTGATGGACGATGAGGTCCGCTGCCCGCTCCAGTCTGGCGTTGAGGATATCCCGCATCCCCGGCAGATAGGCGGCGAGACGGGGATAGTCATAGCCGCCGGAATAAATCAGGACGCCGTCATCACTGCCCTGACCCAGCGCCAGCAGGCAGTGGACGGCGCTGTTGTCCGCGAACATCCATCTTTTGTTCTCCGCGATGAACGGCTGATTTGTGAGCGGTGTGATGACCAGCGCAGAAAATTGGTCCCGCGGCAATTCCACCACCTTCTCGATCTGGCAGTCATCCATCTGGAAGTTGACCGGTTTGTTCAAGAGATTCGCTTTGATTTTCATTGTGATTTCCTTTCCTCTGCCCTATGGCAGATAGCTGCGGGGGTTTGTCCGCTGGCCGTTGACGCGCACCTCGAAGTGGAGGTGGGGGCCCGTGGAACGCCCGGTGGAGCCGGACAGGGCGATCACATCCCCGGCCTTCACCGTCCGTCCCACCGATGCCAGCAGCTGGGAGCAGTGGCCGTAGAGGGTAGACAGCCCATTCCCGTGGTCGATCATGATGTAATAGCCGTATCCGCCCCGGTTGTAGGTAGACACCGTCACAGTTCCAGGCAGGGCGGCGCGGATGGGTGTACCTGTGGGGACCGCCAGGTCCATGCCGGTATGACCCCTCCGCTCTCCCGTGATAGGGTCAATACGGTTGCCAAACTCAGAGGTGACCACACTCCGCCAGTTCTCCCCGATGGGGGAGCAGAAGCCGTCCGCCCCGATGAACGGTACATCGGCCCCCTCGAAGCTGCCGCTTCCCCCCGTATAGCCGTAGCGGATGAGGCTGTAGATGCTCTCCGCGTTGCTCCGCTGGTCCTCTGTGATCTCCACGCCCATGGCGGCGTGGAGATTTTCATAGACCGCCTCCAGATCCTTAATGGGCACGGCCACCGTGTAGGTTTCTTCCTCCTCTGTGTTGGTCCCGTCCTCATGTTCCACGGTGACAGTCCGGGTGCGCTCCTCATAGGTGACGAAGCAGTCCGCGAATTTCCGGCAGTCCTGCTGGCCGGGGCTGTCCGC
>BFBT01000005.1 GCA_003112755.1 Lawsonibacter asaccharolyticus
TATCTTGAGACCATTGCTGGCGGTGCCGGTGCGCACCGGGATATGGACGGTCAAAACGGTGTACAGATCCATATGACAAACACCTCGAACCTGCCTGTGGAAGCGCTGGAGATGGAATTCCCGCTGATCATGGTCAAAAAATATGGACTTCGCCCGGACAGCGGCGGCGCAGGTCTGTACCGTGGCGGTCTTGGTATTGAGCGCGTCTATGAGGCGGTAACAGACCATGTAATATATACTGGCCTTGGAGACCGCCAGCGGTTTGAGCCATGGGGGATTGACGGAGGGCATAATGGTGCGGGCGGCTGTTATGATTTGACCCGCAGCGGACAGACGGAATCTCAGCGGCTGACATCCAAATGTACGGGCCTTGTGATGAATCGCGGCGATGTGGTCTGCGTCAGAACGCCTGGAGCTGGAGGTTGGGGGATCCCAAACGGCGCGATGTACAGAAGGTGCTTGAAGACGTCCTGGAGGGAAAGGTGTCTCCTGGAGCGGCAGCTTCGGAATACGGAGTTGCGCTGAAACGTGATAAAATGCTCTGGACTGTGGATGAGGAACAGACTGACGTACTTAGAAATACCCCTGAAGATATGGGAAGAAAAACCGTAACGGATACTACGGAAAGACGTTACTAAGACCAACAAGGAATGCCCGATAAACGAAACATAATCACAAAAGGGGAGTTGCGGGGAAAGGCAAAACCACCGGCTTTGCCGGTCATCTCATTAAGATAAGCGACAGACCGGGACTGCGTGCAAAGCAGTTCGGTCTGTGTTGTAGGCACCAAAAACACCCACCCCGGCTATGCGGTGGTAAAAATAGCTTAAAGCGAGGAGAAGAGTAGAAAAAGAAAAAACTCCCTGATAGGGTAGAAGTGGGTTGACGACCAACAACTACGATAACAGGGAGGTCTTCATCGTGAAAGACAAAGACATAAATATTTTAGAGCATACAAGTGGAGATATAATATCATATCGTATTTGCACCCAAATATCGAAGGATGGAGATATATGGACAGATAAACAGGATATAGGAGTGATATTAAGGAACTGTGTCAGCAAAAAGGGGTAGAAATCATAGAAGTCAAGCGTGCCCAGACCGTATACACATGCTGATAAACATCCCTCCCCAATACAGTGTATCACAGATCATGGGGTATTTGAAAGGAAAAATAGTCTGATGATATTGACCGGCATGCAAATCTGAAATATAAGTATGGAAATCGGCACTTTGGCCAGAGGATATTATGTGATACAGTGGGCGGAATAAAAAACAGATAGCAGAGTATTTTCGAAACCAACTGGCATCAGATCAAATCGCAGACCAGATAGGGCTGAAAGAGTTTGTTGACCCGTTTACGGGCCGCGAGAACAAGAAGGCGTAAAAATGCCCCTTAAGGGACTTCGTCCGTATCAGGCCCTTATAGGGCCTACTCAAGCCTCCCGGCTTAGCCGGAGGCTTTGACTTGGCCGACTGGCCTGAATTTTTTATCGTATCGCGTCCTTCATGGTTTTGACATACGCACCGATGCAGCCAGGGGCATCCTTCCCGTGCTGTTCCAGCAGCTTGACGATGGCAGAGCCGACGATCACGCCATCGGCGAGCTCTGCCATCCGCTTGGCCTGTTCGGGTGGAGATTCCAAAGCCGATGGGGCCGGGATATGGGTGTTCTGCCGCACAATTTCTATCATTGAGGCCAGATCCGTTTTGATCTCGCTTCTGGCTCCGGTGACGCCCAGGGAGGACACCACATAGAGAAACCCATCCGCCTCTCTGGCGATCATGGCGATTCGGTCCTTGGAGGTAGGTGCGATGAGGGAGATCAGCTCACCCCGTACGCCTGCAAACCGGCAGATTCCTCCTCTCCTCAAAGGGCAGATCGGGGAGGATCAGTCCGTCGATCCCCGTCTCCCGGCAGGCGGAGAAAAAGCGCTCCGCTCCATAGGAGAACACTACATTGGCGTAGGTCATAAAACAGAGGTATCGTTACATCCCGGCGCAGGTCCGCACCAGTCCGAAGATCTGGTCTGTGGTGACCCCGCCCCTGCAAGGCCCCGGAGTTAGCCCCCTGGATCACCGGCCCCTCGGCGGTGGGGTCGGAGAAGGGAATGCCCAGCTCGATGAGGTCCGCGCCGTTTTCCACTGCGGCCCGGACGGCGGCGGCGGTGGTCTCCAGATTCGGGTCGCCGCAGGTAATAAACGGGATAAATGCCTTTCCGCGGGCAAATGCCTGTGCGATCTTACTCATGGAATCCTCCCCTCTGTATCGGGCGATGGCGGCGCAGTCCTTGTCGCCCCGGCCTGAAATAGTGATGACGATGATCTGCTCCCGCTCCATAGCGGAGCAAGCTTTATGGCATGGGCCACGGCGTGGGCCGACTCAATGGCGGGGATGATACCCTCCGTCCGGGGCCAGATACTCGAAGGCGTTGACCGCCTCCTCGTCAGTGACCGGGGACATATTCCGCCCGGCCGATGTCATGGAGGTGGCGTGTTCCGGGCCGATGCCCGGGTAGTCCAGTCCGGCGGAGATGGAGTAGACCGGGGCGATCTGGCCGTACTGGTCCTGACAGAAGTAGGACTTCATCCCGTGGAAGATGCCCAGCTTCCCGGTGGCGATGGTGGCCGCCGTCTCCGGGGTATCCGCCCCCGGCCGGCCGCCTCGCAGCCGATCAGCCGGACCTGTTCGTCCCCGATAAAGTGATAGAAGCTGCCGATGGCATTGGAACCGCCTCCCACACAGGCGAGCACCGCGTCGGGCAGCCGCCCCTCCTCTCCAGAAGCTGCGCCCTGATCTCCCGGGAGATTACCGCCTGAAAGTCCCGGACGATGGTGGGGAAGGGGTGGGCCCCATCACAGAGCCAAGGCAGTAGTGGGTGTCGGCCATGCGGGAGGTCCACTCCCGCATGGCCTCGGATACGGCGTCCTTCAGCGTGGCTGTGCCCGTCTTTACAGGAACCACCTCCGCTCCCAAAAGGCGCATCCGGTACACATTGAGGGCCTGGCGGACGGTATCTTCCTCCCCATAAAGACCACGCACTCCATCCCCATGAGGGCGGCGGCAGTGGCGGTAGCCACCCCGTGCTGCCCCGCCCCCGTCTCGGCAATCAGGCGGGTCTTGCCCATCCGCTTGGCCAGAAGGGCCTGTCCAGCACATTGTTGATCTTGTGGGCCCCGGTGTGGTTCAGATCCTCCCGCTTCAGATAGATCTTCGCCCCGCCCAGATCCTCCGTCATCTTTTTGGCAAAATACAGCCGGGATGGCCGCCCCGCGTATTCATTCAAAAGCTCGGTGAGCTCCCGGTTGAAAGCTTCGTCCGTTCTTGTAGTGATCGTATGCCGCTTCCAGTTCAATGACCGCGTTCATCAGCGTCTCGGGGATATACTGTCCCCCGTGGACGCCGAAGCGTCCTTTTGGATTGGTCATGCTCTCGCTCCCTTTCTGACTGCGGCCACAAAGGCCGCCATTTTTTCCGGATCCTTGCCCCATCCGTCTCAATACCGGAGCTGACATCCACCGCATAGGGGTGAAGCCGCTCCACCGCCCCTTCCACATTATCCGGCCCCAGCCCGCCGGCCAGGAAATAGGGCCGCCGGAGCTGCCGGAGCATACTCCAGTCAAAAACGGTTCCCGTACCCGCACCGGCATCCAGCAGATATGGTCAGCAGCACTGGCCTCGGCGCGGAGGACATCCTGAACCGTGGCGATCCGGAATGCCTGGATAATGGGCTTTGGGGTAAGCATCCGCAGCCGGTCAACATAGTCCCCGCCCTCGCTGCCGTGAAGCTGGGCCAGGTCGATCACACCGCGGTTCAGCAGGCGGGCCACTGTCTCTGCTGTCTCGTTGACAAATACGCCCACCGCCTGAATGTTCGGGTCCAGTAATTCCTTCAATTCAGCGGCCCCTTTGGGTGCGATATATCGTTTGCTTTCAGGGGCAAATACAAATCCGATATACTCCGGCCTCAGCTGATTTGCGGCCAGAATATCCCGGGGGCGGGACAGGCCGCACAGCTTGATTTTTTGTCATGCTCCGCCTCGCAGTCCGGCCAGAGCGGCCTTTTTATCGGCCGCCCGCATCAGAGTTTCTCCAATCAGGACTCCGTCCGCTCCCAGCTCTCGGAGCACTGCGACGTCTCCGGCGCTGCGGACGCCGCTTTCGGAAACAAACAGCACCTCGCGGGGATCAGCGCCCTGAGCCGGCGGCTGTTGTCCGGGTCCACAGAGAAATCCTTCAGGCTGCGGTTGTTCACCCCGATGATCCGCGCCCCTGCCCGGAGGGCAGTTTCCGCCTCCGCCTCGTTGTGGACCTCCACCAGTGCGGACAGGCCCAGCTCATCGCAGGTGTGCAGGTACTCCCGGATCTGCCGCTCCGTCAAAATGGCACAGATCAGCAGGACTGCCGACGCCCCCAGCACCTTCGCCTCATAGATCATGTATTCGTCTACGGTAAAGTCCTTCCGCAGGCAGGGGATGGAGGCCGTCCGGGCGATCTCCTGCAAATGCCGGCCGCTGCCCAGAAACCATTTGGGCTCAGTGAGCACTGAGATGCAGTCTGCACCCGCCGCCTCATAGTCCAGTGCAATTTGCAGGTAGGGATACTCCGGGGCGATGAGTCCCTTGGAGGGCGAGGCCCGCTTGCACTCACAGATGAAAGAGAGTCCGTCTTTTCTCAGGGCTTTCTCAAACCCAAAATCTCCTTTGAGGAGAGAAAGGGCCTGCAGACGCAGCTCCTCCAGAGGGACAGAGCTCTTGGACGCCGCCACCCGCTCCCGGGCATGGCCGGCCAGCTGGTCCAGTATGGTCATGCCTCCACCTCCGGCCGTTGCTGACCGCGATCAGCTGCTCCAGCACGGCGGCGGCCTTTCCTGTATCAATGAGCTCCGCCGCCAGGGCCACGCCGTCCTTCATGCTATCGGCTTTGCCGCCGATGTACAGGGCCGCCCCGGCGTTGAGCAGCACCGCGTTCCGCTTGGCGCCCCGCCCGCCGCTCAAAATAGTCTGGGTGATGGCAGCGTTCTCCTCCGGCGTCCCGCCCTTCAGTTCCTCTTTTGTGCAGCGGTCAAAGCCAAAATCCTCCGGGGTGATGACCGAGGACTTGAACCAGCCGTCCCGGATCTCGCAGATGGTGGTGGGCGCACTCAGGGAGATCTCGTCCAGCTTGTCCTGTCCGTATACCACCATGCCCCGCTTGATCCCCAGATTGATGAGCACCTGAGCCAGGGGCTCCACCAGATAGTCGTCATAGACCCCAGCAGCTGCCGGACCGGCGTCCCGGGGTTGGTCAGCGGGCCGAGGATATTGAATACCGTGCGGAAGCCCAGCTCCTTGCGGATGGCTCCCACATATTTCATGGAGGTGTGGTAATCCTGGGCGAAGAAAAAGCACATTCCCACGTCCCGGAGTAGCTCCACGCACTTTTCGGGGCTCTGGTGGATGTTGACCCCCAGTGCCTCCAGACAGTCCGCCGTGCCGCACAGGGAGGAGGCCGCCCGGTTTCCGTGCTTGGCCACCTTCATGCCCCTGCCGCCGCCACCAGGGCGGCGGTGGTGGAGATGTTGAAGCTGCCGGCGTTGTCTCCGCCGGTGCCCACGATCTCAAAGAGCTCCATGCCGGTCTCCACCTTGATGGCGTGGCCCCGCATGGCGGCGGCGCATCCGGCGATCTCGTCGGTGGTCTCCGCCCGGGCGCTCTTGGTGGAGAGGGCGGCAAGAAAAGCGGCGTTTTGGGTGGGCGTGGTCTCGCCGCCCATGATCTCATTCATCACGGTGTAGGCCTCCTCGTAGGTGAGGTCCCCTTTATTGACGATCTTGACGATGGCTTCTTTGATCATGGTTTACATCTCCTTTATGAAGTTTTGCAGCATGGTTTTCCCGTCGGGCGTCAAAATGGACTCCGGGTGGAACTGTACGCCGTAGATTGGATACGCCCTGTGCTGTACCGCCATGACCTCTCCGTCCTCGGTTCTGGCAGTGATTTTCAGGCACTCCGGAAGGGTTTCGGCGTCCGCCGCCAGGGAGTGATACCGCCCCACAAGGGCTGTTTCCGGACAGCCCCGGAACAGCGGGCAGTCCAGATCGAATCGGACCTGGGACTGCTTCCCGTGCATCAGCGCCTTGGCGTAGGTAATGGAGGCGCCAAAGGCGGCGCAGATGGCCTGGTGCCCCAGACAGACCCCCAGAATGGGGATCTCATGCCCCAGGGCGGTCACCACCTCCATGGTGATTCCCGCGTCCTCCGGCCTCCCCGGGCCGGGGGAGAGGATGATCCGTTCCGGCTGAAGCGCCCGAATTTCTTCTGCGGTCATCTCATCATTGCGGATGATCCAGATATTCGGCTCGAATTCCCCAACAAGCTGGTACAGATTGTAGGAAAAGCTGTCATAGTTATCGATCAGCAGGATCATAGCTCCGCCTCCTGTGCAAGCTCCAGCGCCCTCAGGGACGCCCGCGCCTTGTTCATACATTCCTCAAATTCCTGCTCCGGGACCGAATCGGCCACGATCCCTGCTCCGCTTCTCACAAACACCCTGCCGTTCTTCTGATAGGCGATCCGGATGGCGATGCAGGTGTCCATATTCCCGGTGAAGTCGATGTAGCCGATGGCCCCGCCGTAGATGCCCCGCTTGTTGTTCTCCAGCTCTGCGATCAGCTGGCAGGCCCGGAGCTTAGGCGCTCCGGAGAGGGTCCCGGCGGGCAGCACCGCCTCGATGGCGTCCAGCGCGTCCTTGTCCTCCCGGAGCTCTCCCCGTACGGTGGAGCCGATGTGCATGACATGGGAGAAGCGCTCAATGGTGTGGAACTTCTCCACCTGGACCGTACCGAACCGGCTGATCTTCCCAAGATCGTTCCGCCCCAGATCCACCAGCATATTGTGCTCCGCCAGCTCTTTCTCATCGGAGAGCAGCTCTGTCTCCAGAACCTGGTCCTCCTCCGGGGTCTTTCCCCTGGGCCGGGTGCCCGCGAGAGGGAAGGTGTGGAGCACGCCGTTTTCCAGCTTGACCAGAGTCTCCGGCGACGCCCCCGCCACCTCCACATCTGTTCCGGAAAAATAGAACATATAGGGGGAGGGGTTAAGGGTGCGCAGCACCCGGTAGGTGTTGAACAGGCTGCCCTCAAAGGGGGCCGACAGGCAGTTGGAGAGGACGATCTGAAAAATATCCCCTTCCCGGATGTGGACCTTGGCCTGCTCCACCATTCGGCAGAAGTCCTCCCGGCCGAACAGCGGCGTCACCGGGCCCAGGAGCCGCCCGGCACGGTCCTGCTTCTTTGCTCCGGTCCGCAGCAGCTCCACAAGCTGTCTGAGCTCCAGCACCGCCTTGTTGTAGCTGGTCTCCGGCTCGTCCAGGGACATATTGACCATGAGAATGAGCTTCTGCCGCAGATGGTCAAAGGCAATGACCTTGTCAAAGAGCATCAGATCAAGATCCCGAAATTCCTCGCTGTCCTCCACCTCCGCCCGGACGGACGGCTCGCTGTACCCCAGATAGTCATAGGAGAAGTATCCCACAAGCCCGCCGGTGAAGGGAGGGAGATGGTCAAAGCGGGGGCTTTTGTGCTCCTCCAGGACCTGACGCAGGTAAGCGGATGGGTCCGCCGTTGGGAAGTGAAGGCATCCGGCCCGCATCTCCCCGTTCCTGCAGGTGATCTCAAGACTGGGATCAAAGCCCAGGAAGGTGTAGCGTCCCCAGGTCTCATGGCTGGCTGCGGACTCCAGCATATAGCAGTGGGTGGAAACCTGCTTCAGGATGCGCATGGCTTCTATGGGCGTGGTGAAGTCAGACAGGATCTCACAGCTCACCGGCAGCACCCGGTATCGTCTGGCGGAATCGATCTCCTGGACTTTCTCCAATGTGGGAACGATCTGCATGGTCTGCACCTCCAAATAAAAATGCTCCTCTGGCGTTTCTGCAGAGGAGCAAAAAATCGCCCTTGACAGAAACTACGGTCTGTCAAGGACGAATAAAACACATTATCCGCGGTGCCACCTTGATTCACGGCATGACCCGTGCGCTTAGCGGGATACCAACATATCCCCGGCAAATGACGTCTGCCTGCAACGTCGCAGCATACTCTGTGAATCTCACATTTGACTGCGCCCTCAGCGGTCCATTTGACAACTTGTTTCTTACCTGACTCTCAGCACCACAGGCTCTCTGTAAAGGCATGATTGCCGTTATCTCCGCTTCAACGGTTTAGGATATTAAATTTTTTATCACTATACTACTATGCCCTCTACTTGTCAAGGGCTATTATAAAAAATTCCCTACGAACGTGTATTGTATTCCTACAAATACGCAACAGCAACTTTTTAATTACCCCTTGACTTAGTAGGAAAATGGTGGTATAACATTATACATACCAATTCCGTGGGTAAAAGGAGCCGGTTATGCAAAAACACTTTTTCAGACTTCTGCGGAATAACTTCCGTTTCGGACGAATGTGTTATCTGTTCTTCCTAGCAAAATAAATCATGGAACAGAAAGGAACACAACTATGTCTGATTACAAATTTGAAACGCTCCAACTCCATGTGGGCCAGGAGCACCCTGACCCTGCATCTGATGCCCGTGCGGTTCCCATCTACGCTACCACTTCTTATGTATTTCATAACAGTCAGCACGCAGCAGATCGCTTTGGTCTGGCTGATACAGGCAACATCTATGGCCGCCTGACCAATTCCACCCAAGGTGTTTTTGAACAGCGCATTTCCGCATTGGAGGGCGGTGTTGCCGGTCTGGCTGTCGCCTCTGGCGCCGCCGCGATCACCTATACCATTCAGGCGCTTGCAAAACAGGGAGAGCACATTGTAGCACAAAAGACCATCTACGGCGGCACCAGTAATCTGTTGGCCCACACCTTGCCACTCTACGGCATCAACTCCAGCTTTGTGGATGTCCACGACCTCGCCGCCGTGGAACATGCGATCCAGCCCAACACCAAGGCCATCTACATTGAGACCCTGGGCAACCCCAACAGTGATATTCCTGACATTGACGCCATTGCTGACATTGCTCACAAATATGGACTGCCGCTGGTAATCGATAATACATTCGGCACCCCCTATCTGATCCGTCCCATTGAACACGGCGCTGACATTGTGATCCACTCCGCCACCAAGTTCATTGGCGGCCACGGTACGACCCTGGGCGGTATCATTGTGGACGGCGGCAGCTTTGATTGGGCGGCAAGCGGAAAATACCCCTGGATCAGCGCAGCGAATCCCAGCTACCATGGCGTAAAGTTTACAGAGGCTGCGGGAAAGGCCGCTTTTGTTACCTATATCCGCGCAATCCTGCTGCGGGACGAGGGTGCCTGCATCAGTCCCTTTGCGGCTTTTCTGCTGCTTCAGGGTACGGAAACCCTGAGTCTCCGGCTGGAACGTCATGTGGAGAACGCAAAGAAAGTGGTGAAATACCTGACTTCCCATCCCCAGGTGGAAAAAGTCAATCATCCTTCTCTGCCGGAACATCCGGATCACGCGCTGTACGAAAAGTATTTTCCGAACGGCGGCGCTTCCATTTTTACATTCCAAATCAAGGGCGGACGGGAGGATGCCTTCCGGTTTATTGACAATTTGAAGATTTTCTCTTTGCTGGCCAATGTAGCGGACGTCAAAAGTTTGGTGATTCATCCAGCTTCCACCACACACAGCCAGCTTACGGAGGAGGAACTGGAGAACGTGGGAATTTACCAGAATACCATCCGTCTTTCCATCGGCACAGAGCACATTGATGACATTATCGCAGATCTGGAGCAGGCGTTCCAGCGTGTCAAGGAGGTATGACCATGGCAAACATTTATACTTCTGCTGACCAGTTCATCGGCAAGACGCCTTTGCTGGAGCTTACCCATATTGAAAGATCCGAGGGCCTGGAAGCCAGGATCTTGGCAAAGCTGGAATACCTCAACCCCGCCGGATCTGTTAAGGATCGTATTGCGAAAGCCATGATCGATGATGCCGAAGCGAAGGGAGCGCTGAATACCCGGTCAGTTATTATTGAACCTACCTCCGGCAACACGGGAATTGGCCTGGCATCTGTTGCCGCGGCAAGGGGCTACCGCATCATCCTTGTCATGCCCGACACCATGAGCGTGGAGCGCCGCCAGCTGATGAAGGCGTATGGCGCGGAGCTGGTGCTCACCGAGGGGGTGAAGGGAATGAAGGGAGCCATTGCCAAAGCAGAGGAGCTGGCAAAGGAAATTCCGGACAGCTTTATTCCCGGCCAATTCGTCAACCCGGCAAACCCCGCCGCGCACCGCGCCACTACTGGCCCGGAGATCTGGGCAGATACCGACGGCGAGGTGGATATCTTTGTTGCCGGTGTGGGTACGGGCGGCACCATTACCGGTGTGGGCGAATATCTCAAGAGTCGGAACCCCGCTGTCAAGGTGGCAGCGGTGGAGCCGGCGGCCTCTCCGGTCCTTTCTCAGGGAGTGGCCGGAGCCCACAAGATCCAGGGCATCGGCGCAGGCTTTGTGCCAGACAACCTGAACACCGAGATCTATGATGAAGTCCTGGCAGTGTCCAATGAGGATGCCTTTGAATATGGCAGACGTGTGGGACAGCAGGAGGGAGTGCTGGTGGGCATCTCGTCCGGCGCCGCTGTCTGGGCTGCTGTAGAGCTGGCAAAGCGCCCCGAAAACAAGGGTAAGACCATTGTGGCCCTGCTGCCGGACACCGGCGACAGATACCTTTCCACTCCCATGTTTGCAGATGAAAGACCGAGGAGTATATTATGATTTACGCAGACAATGCTGCAACCACCAAAATGAGCAAGGCGGCTATCGATGCTATGCTGCCCTATATGGAAGAATATTACGGCAACCCTTCCAGCCTCTACGCCTTTGGACAGCAGGCCAAGGAAGTGCTGGAAAATGCCCGGAGCCGGATCGCGGCCTGCCTCCATGCCGATCCGCGGGAGGTCACGTTTACCTCCGGAGGCAGCGAGGCGGATAACCAGGCCATTATGACCGCCGCTGCGCTGGGGATGCGCAGAGGCAAAAAGCATATTGTTTCCACGGCGTTTGAACACCATGCCGTTTTGCATACCCTGGAAAAATTGAAAAAGCAAGGCTTTGAGGTCACCCTTCTGGATGTACACAATACAGGACTTGTGAGGCCGGAGCAGGTGGCTGAAGCCATCCGGGAAGACACCTGCCTTGTGACCATCATGTATGCAAACAACGAGATCGGTACTATTCAGCCCGTCACAGAGATTGGGGCTATTTGCCGGGAGAAAGGCGTGCTGTTTCATACAGATGCAGTACAGGCGGCGGGACACCTGCACATTGATGTAAAAGAACAGAACATCGATATGCTCTCCCTTTCCGCACACAAATTTCACGGTCCGAAGGGAATCGGTGCTTTGTATGCCAAGCGCGGTATTATCCTGGAAACTATAATCAACGGCGGCGCGCAGGAGCGCGGAAAACGCGCGGGTACAGAGAATATCCCTGCCATCATGGGCATGGCAGCGGCGCTGGAAGAAGCCTGTGCGGCCATGGACGAGCACAGCGCAAAACTAACGGTCCTGCGGGAGCGGCTGATCCATGGATTGGATCAGATTCCTTATAGCGAACTGAACGGCGATCACAAACATCGGCTGCCCAGTAATGTGAATTTCTGTTTTGAGGGCATCGAAGGTGAATCGCTCTTGCTTCTGCTGGATGACAAGGGTATCTGCGCTTCCTCCGGCTCCGCTTGTACAAGCGGCTCTCTTGATCCCAGTCATGTGCTGCTGGCAATCGGCAGACCCCACGAGGTCGCCCATGGTTCTCTGCGGCTCAGCCTCGGCGAGGACATGACAGAAGCAGATATCGATGAGATCATTCTTGCCGTCACAGATGTGGTAAACTATCTGCGGAATATCTCTCCTTTCTGGAGAGATTTGGTCAATGGTAAACGGCCCCACATATTTGAAAGATAAGAGGTGTGTCTATGGCGTTGTATAGTGATAAAGTAATGGATCATTTCCGAAATCCTCGGAATGTAGGTATCATAGACGATGCAGATGGTGTTGGAGAGGTTGGTAATCCTGTCTGCGGGGACATTATGAAGATCTATCTGAAGATCGCGGATAACACCATTACCGATGTGAAGTTTGAAACATTCGGCTGCGGCAGCGCCATTGCTTCCAGTTCTATGGCAACAGAGCTGATTAAGGGCAAATCGTTGACCGATGCCCTTGCACTGACCAACAAGGCCGTTACTGAAGCATTAGATGGACTTCCCGCTCATAAACTCCATTGCTCTGTATTGGCGGAGGAGGCTATAAAAAAGGCGGTCAAGGATTATTACGATAAAAATGGCATTCCTTATGACCACAGCCTGTTCCCGGATTGTGAGCATTGTGCTCACTGCAGCAGGTGAAAGCTTGATCGCTATGAGCGGCGGCGTTGACAGCAGCGGCGCCGCTCTGCTGACACAGAATAGAGGCTATGACTACGTTGGATGCACCATGAAGCTATTTGATGATCCATCTACGGAAACTGCTCGGAGCCGAACCTGCTGTGCACTGGAAGATGTAGAGTATGCGCGAAGTGTTGCGTTCAGAACAGGAGTGCCCTATTATGTGTTTAATTTTAGAGATAACTTCCGCAGTAAGGTAACTGAAAAATACATCCAAAGCTAATATTCAAAAGACCACAGACTTTGTTGCCACCTGTTAGGGTATGGAAAGAATGCAGAGATATCAAAAGTTTGAATGGTTGACCATCGCTTTAGATAGCCAAATATGCAGAGCCTATATACCGTAAAAGATACTATCAGCAGAAAGAGAGCTAACTGACGAATCAAGATCAGTTAGCTCTCTTTTTATGAATCATGAAAAAATGTTGCAAAATCGTTGGAACAGAAGGTCTTAACCCCTCAAAAACCTAGTAAAATCAGGCTTTTCTAGGCTTCTGAACTTATTCCCACTCGGCAAATTCAGATATAGGGGAGTGTATTTAGAGTATTTTTACAGGGGAAATATTCGCAAATATGTTAATGTTCTGTCTGCTTATTGGGGGCAGTTCGTTTTCTTAGTATCAAAATAGTATCACAAAAATCCTGAAATTGCAAGGTTTTCCCGGCATTACATAACTTTGTCGAAAGTTGCCTCAATTTGAGGCAACTTTTCTATCACCTGGGAGCGTGAATGCTCCCAGGTGAAAAATAAATCCCACCGTGGGACGCAATTCGACAACCAGCCCTTCCCAAAAATCAAAAAAGGCGGGTAAGCCCCAAGGGTGCTTGCCCGCCTTGATGACCGCAGAGCAAGACCAGGCGGGGCAGTCAACGGCGGCGCATTTCATGCGCCGCCGTTGACTGGCTCAGCCGGCCTTGCTGATGTCTTTGAGATCGTCCCTTTTCCTCCATTTTAACAGCAATGCTGAATTGATTATTACAAGCACAGAGCCAGCATTATGAACAAGCGCTCCTACAACGGGATTTAACACACCTTCTAATGCAAGGATAATGGCCAAAAAGTTAAGCCCCATTGAAAATGACAGATTTATTTTTATGGTTTTCATCATGCGTTTTGATAATGCAATTAAATGGGGCAATTCTTTTACCTCATCATTGACAAGGGCAATATCCGCAGCGTCTACGGCAATATCGCTGCCTACACCGCCCATTGCAATTCCTACAAAGGCTTTTTTCAATGCTGGTGCGTCATTCACACCGTCACCGATCATACAAATAGGTGTATCGTTTGTCTGCGCGTGTTCGATATAATTCAATTTATCTTCCGGCATACAGTTTGCACGAATTTCTTTTATCTGAAGCTGCTTTGCAATAAATTCAGCCGCATTTTCATTGTCCCCGGTAAGTAAAACGGGCTGAACCCCAAGATTGCCCAAACCTTTAATCATTTGGGCACTTTCTTCTCTAAGCGTGTCAGACAGGACGATTATCCCGGCTAACACATCATCTATCAGAATATAAATAACTGTACAACCCTCACCAATTTCTTCTGTTACAAGCCACGCAAGAGCAGCGGCAGCCAAAGCAATCACAACGATCCAAGTGGCCCATTTATCTGCAATTCCTACAATTTTCGCTTTCCCTGCGTCAGCAGATTGAACAAGCCGTATCATTCGTTGGATAGAACTATCCTCACCAACCTTTGTCGCTTTCATTTCAAATGTTCCGAACTGATTGACAGTACCGCTGGAAACCTCGTCCCCGACAGTTTTGTCAACCGGCATGGACTCACCCGTCATAACCGCTTGATTGACAGAAGTCTGTCCAGACAAAATCATGCCGTCTACGGGAATGCTTTCTCCGGGCAAAACACGCAAGATGTCGCCAACCTGTACCTTTTCAGCAGGAATAATAAGTTCCTTTTCATCTCTTAGAACACGTGCTGTTTGCGGTGTTAAATGCACCAGTTTTTCAATGCCTGCTCTGGCTTTTGCAACGGTTAGATCCTCCAACAATGCTCCTAATTGCATGATAAAGGCAACTTCACCAGCAGCAAAATATTCACCAATACAGATAGACGCAATTAAGGCGATAGAAACTAAAACGTCGGCTTTAATGTCAAACGCTGTTACTAATCCGATAATTGCTTCTAAAATAATCGGAACGCCGCACAAGATAATGGCAATCCATACTGGGTTGAAACCGAAAAAGGTTACATGCAAGAGATTAGCAACAAGTGCAAGCCCTGAAATCACCAAAAAAGCAATTTCCTTTTTCGTACCTCCCCATTCCAACATATTTTCTAACTTTTTCAAAATAGCCTTCTCCTTTCTTATACCCATAGGGGTACCGGCTTATTATACATATAGGGGTATTGGTTTGTCAATAGTAAAAGAAAAACCAGCCTAAAAAGGCTGGCTTTCACATCAAGTCATATTTGCAAAACGTTCTACTGCTTTTGTAAAATTAGAAATCGTTTTATCGGCGTCACCATGTTCGATACCGTCCCGCACACAATGCTTAATATGCCCCTCAAGAACAACCTGACCTGCTTTATGGAGCGCAGATTTTGCAGCGTTGATTTGGGAAAGAATATCTTCACAAGGAACATCTTCGTCTATCATGCGGTCAATCGCTTGTACCTGTCCTATAATTTTCTTCAATCGCCGGTGAAGGTTTTCAGAGTCCATACACTGTATCATACAATCACCTCCTGTCAATACCAGTAGGGGTATCTGTATAATGTATTATCTATGATTTTAATGCTTTTGTCAAGGACACAAATTATACAGCGGAATAATGGGCGGCTGTCTATCAAATTCTTGTGTATCACTTTATTTTATCGTACATGAGCATTTTCATATAGTATAACACAACAAATCATATAAATTTATTGAGGCTTTCGTACTGTAATTTTCTTATTGTCCGCCCCGATCAAAGGAGCGCCGGGGCCGCTTGCGGCCTTTCTCTGCCTGTTCCCGCTGTTTGTCGGCCTCTATCGCCGCCGCCACCTGCTCCGGGCCAAAGGCCCTCTTGACCCGTGTATAGTCGGCGGAGATCTGGCGCAGTTTCTTGTTCTCCAACTTCACCTCCATCAACCGATCAGACAGATGGGCGTTGCCCTCCCGCACTCGGTCATAGTCCCCTTGCAGACGCTCAAACTTCCCCCGCAATTCCACATAGGCCAGATACAGGGAACGCAGCACCTTGACGATTTTTTCCAGCAGGGGCTTTGCCTTTTTCTCCCGGTAGGACTTGGCACTCTCCAACGTCCCGGCCTCCGGCAGAATTTCCTCCGGGTCGGCGGAGAAATCCGCCGCCAGCCGCTCCATGTTCTTTACCGCCGGGGCAAGTTCTTTCAGCCGCCGTTCCTGGCTCTCCACCTGGCTCTCTTTCTCCGCCTTGACTGTCTCCAGGGCGGCGATCTCCTTTGTCCGCTGCTCTTTCTTGTAGTCCAGCACAGACAGGTGCTTGTCGTGGGTGCCCTTGTCCTCCCACTCTATCCCGTGGCGCTCCATCAGGTTGGAGAGTTGTTCTTTCTCCGAGCGCACCCATTGGCTCCACTCTGTGTCCCCTCTGGTGCCGCCCTTGAAACCCTGTGCCGCTAACGCCTGTTTCAGAGAGACCCGTGTGTCCAGCCCCCGCTTGCTCCCCGTGGTGTAGGGAACAAAGTCAATGTGCAGATGGGGCGTAGCCTCGTCCATGTGGAGGTGGGCCGAGAACACCCGGAGATTGGGGTTGCGCTCCCGAAAGTCTTTCATGTACTCATCCAGCACCGCCGCCGCAAGCTGACCGTCCTCGCTGTCGGCGCTCATATCGTCCTTGTTGCCTACTTGCAGGATGATTTCATGGAACGGCTTTTCCTGCTTGCCGGATCGGATTTTCTCATAGTAGTTTTCAATCTTGCGGTCTGCTCTGGTCTGCTTGGCGTTGTACCGTTCCAGGGCCTCGTCAAAGAGTTCATGATACACCGCCTTGATATTCTCCCGGCAGTATGTTACATTCAGGTGGGAACGCTCTGGATCGGTATTCTTGGCGTGAAACCTCCTGCTGTTATGATTGACCGAGCCTCGTCCCACCATGACGCTTATCGTCCTTTTCAAATCAATCCCTCCTTCCTTTTCCGCCGCGCCAGCGGCGGGCCTTTGTTACTTTCTGCGAAAGTAACGCAAAAGCACTTTTGACAGCCTAACGGCCATCAAAAGCGCATTTGCGCCCTACGGGGTGGTGTGGGGGCCTTGCCCCCGCCGTCTGCGGACGGCTCCCCCAGCAGGGCCGCCCTTTGAAAAGGGCACCCTGCACCCCGCCTAAACCTTGTCACTCGCCGTTGGACAGGGGGGAAAGGCCAGCGGCCTTTTCCCCCGCCCGGTGAGTGTTGTCCGTGGGCCGAAAGTCAAGGGGTACGGGTTGTATTGCCTTGCGGCAATCTCCACCCGCAGGTATGCCCCCTTGACTTTCGCCCCCGCTCCCCGTGACGGTTGTGACGATGGTGACGATGTTTCAGACACCGCCCCACTCTCTATTTCATCGTCACAACCGTCACCATCGTCACACTTCCTCTACCAAAGCCAGCCTGATACGGCTCCCGGTGCGGATATGGGTGTTTGTATAGCCGATATGGAAGTCAAGGAGCAACTTCCCGGCCCGGACATTCAGCCGCTTTGTCAGCGCATTGGGCTGAATATCCAGCCCCAGGACGGCGGCAAGGTCGGTGGCTGTTCCGTTCCATTCGGGCCGCTCTGCCGTTACCAGGGCGGCCACGGCCTCTAAAACCGGGTCGGGCAGCTCCTTGTGCAATTCCGTTTCCCGCCGCTCCAACTCCCACGCAAGCCGCTCCTCGTCTTTTTTCAGATATAGCCTTTGGTCTTGCAGGTCACGCCCGGAAATATCCAGCGTGGCGGCGCTGTCCGTTCTCCGCTCCTTTTGGAGCAGGAAGGCCCCGTCTGCCGCCCCCATCAGGCCATTGGTGCCGGAGATTTTGTCAAACCTGTCATCGGCCTGTTGTTTCCGTGTATGGTGTACCAGCAGGACGCAGACCCCGCTTGCGTCAGCAAACCGTTTCAGTTTGGTTATCACCTCATAGTCGCTGGCATAACTGTACCTTTCGTCCCCGGTCTCCCGGATTTTTTGCAGGGTGTCGATGATGATAAGCCGGGTGTCCGGGTGTTCTTGGACAAAGCCCTCCAACTGCTTTTCCAGACCGCCGCCCAGCGTGTGGGCGCTGATGGAGAGGAACAGCCCCCCGGCGCTGTCTGCCCCGAACATTCGGTATAGGCGCTCCTGTAAGCGGGGGTAATCGTCCTCCAGAGCCAGATAGAGGACAGTCCCCTGGCGGACTTCGTACCCCCACAGGGGGAGGCCCATACTCACATGATAGGCAAGTTGGGCCATGAGGAAGGACTTGCCGACTTTGGGAGCGCCCACAAAGAGGTACACCCCCGGATAGAGCAAGCCCTCCACCACGGGGGGCTTGCCGGGAAACACATGGTCATAAAGTTCGTTCATGGAGAGAGAGGGCAGATAGGCCGGGTCATTGACCCGGTCTATCTGCCACAGGATTTCCCTAAAATCCCGCTCTTGGGGCTTGTGTTCGGTCTGTTCCTCTGCTATACTTTGGTTAGGTTTTTGTGAGAGCGGCTGTCCCCCGTCTGCGCTAACAGGCGGATATGGGGCAGTCGTTTTCTCTTTTCCTCTATCCATCTATCAATCCCCCCTCATGCCGTCCATGATGGCGGCGATCTGTTGAATGGTGTCCAGCAGTTCGCCGTCCACACCACCCCCGGCCTCTATCCGTTGCAGTTCCGTCAGTACAGCGGCACACTCGTTCCGCAATGCCTTGTAGACCCGTGGATTGCCCTGCACTATCACCTCCCGGCACAAGAGCCGCCGGGTGATATAGTCCTGTTTCGTCAGCCCCGACAGACGCACATAGGTGTCCAGTAAATCAGCCTCCTCCGGCGATAGTCTGAACGCTACCTGACGATTTCTCCATCGGTTGTGCCTGTCAAGATTTTTCGCTGACATGATTTAAGCCCCCTTTCTCTCCATGTCCAGTCTGTCCGCCATCTCCGTCTGCCGGGTGGGGAACAGGTGGGCGTAACGATAAGTAATGTCGATACTCTCATGCCCCACCCGGTCTGCAATCGCAAGGGCCGTAAAGCCCATGTCAATCAGCAGGGAGATGTGGCTATGCCGCAGGTCATGTATTCTGATCCGCTTGACCCCGGCCACTTTTGCCCCCCCTGTCCATCTCACGGTGAAGATAGGACTTTGTTACCGTGAAGATACGGTCTGCCGGCTCCACGGCGTACAGGCTCTTGATGTAGTCCGCCATCTCGTCACAGAGGAAAGAGGGCATTTGAATGACCCGGTTGCTCTTGGGCGTCTTGGGGTCGGTGATAACATCCCGGCCCTTGATACGCTGGTAGGACTTGGAGATGGTGACGGTCTGTTTCTCAAAGTCGAAGTCGGCAGGGGTGAGGGCCAGCAGTTCCCCCTCCCGCACCCCGCACCAGTAGAGCATTTCAAAGGCGTAGTAGGACAGAGGCTTGTCCATCATGGCCTCCGCAAATTTCAGGTACTCCGCCTTTGTCCAGAACAGCATTTCCCGGCCCTTGGCCTTGCCCATGTTCCCCACCTGGGCGGCGGGGTTGACTTTCAGATTGTAGTGCCGCACCGCATGATTGAACACGGCGCTCAACTGGTTATGGAGCGTTTTCAGGTACACCGGGGAATAGGGCTTGCCCTTTTCGTCCCGGTAGTTGAGCATTTCATTCTGCCACGCCATGACCTCTTTTGAGTGTATGTCACACATCTTCCGTTTGCCGAAGTAGGGCACCAACTTCTTGTAGAGGATATGTTCTTTTGTGCCCCAGGTGTTTTCCTTGATACGGCCCTTCATGTCCGCCACATAGACGGCCACAAAGTTCTCAAAGGTCATTTCCAGATCGGCGGTCTGCTGTTGCAGGAATGTCCGCTCCCATTCAAGCGCCTCTCGCTTGGTTGGAAAGCCCCGTTTCATCTTTTTGACCTTTTTGCCTGTCCAGTCCTCGTAGTAAAAGGACGCATACCATGTACCTTTTGCCTTGTCTTTGTATGCTGGCATTGTGTTCCCTCCTTACTGCCCGTCCCGCAGTCCGTAGAATTTTTCCTCGAAGTAGCGCCTGCTTACCCGTCCTGGGATGGTGATAAAACCTTTCTCTTTTAGTTCCTCGTTCATCTCCCGCACCAGTTTGTAGGCGTAGGGCTTGGAGATACCCAGTTCTCTGGCTACTTCCTCCGCTTTTATAAACAGTTCCTTGCTCATGTTCTGCACCTCCTTATTTTTATTTCGCAAATATGTTAATGCTTGCATTTTCATTATACATTAACAAAAGTGTTAATGTCAAGAATTTAATTCGCATTTTTGTTAAACTTTATCTTGCATATTTCGCTTTTTTGCGCTATACTATTTTCAAAGGCGGTGGGATATTATGACAGTCGGAGACAAGATAAAGAAAATCCGCACCTTTCGAGGCATGACGCAAAAGGAATTAGGGCTTGCTATCGGCTTTGAGGAAAAGGGAGCAGACAACCGTATCGCACAGTACGAAACGAATTACCGTGTCCCCAAGCGGGAGTTGCTGGACAAGATAGCGGAGGCGCTGCGGGTAGACCGCCAGAACTTCTATACCATTCAACCCGGCTGTGCCGAGGACTTCATGCGAACATTCTTCTGGCTGGACGAGGACAGCCCCGGTTCTATCTGCCTGTTTCCGCTTGTCCGTGTCCCCGGTAAAATCAAAGAGGAAACCGTTGTCCAGTATAACGACAGTTACGATTGGCCCGCACAACCTCCCGTGGGCATTTACTTCAACTATGGGCTTGTAGACGAGTTCATGCACGAATGGCTCTTGCGTCAGCAGGAGTTACACGCCGGGGAGATCACCAGGGATGAGTATTTTGAATGGAAACTGAACTGGCCCGCTACCTGTGATGATGGCAGGGAAAGCCAATACTATATCCCGTGGCGGAAAAATAAATAAGACAAGCAAAAAACCGCCCTGCTGAATTTGTCGTTCAGCAGGGCGGTTTTGCTTGTCCTTTTGGGATTATTCTCTTGAGAGTACCGGGTAGACACGAATAGTATCAATCCAGTATCAAGAGCCTTATGGACGGGCAAAAAAGCCTGTATTCATGCGGGTTTGCGCCGTTTCGAGCGTCATTCCCACTCGCTCTTGTCAGAAGTTTTCTAAACAGATTTGCTTATGGGATTTCGCTCAGAGTATTGGCATTCTTTTCATTATTCAGATAGTAGGGGCTATCTGATTTTTTGTTGCCATGGTGTTGCCAGTAAATTGAGGTGATTTACATCTTGCGGACTGATTATATCATACAATGGATTCTTCATCAAAGCATTTTAATTATTGATCATCATTGCTCACAACCCAAATCTTTTTGAGAGGGATTAGTTCTTTGATTTCATCGTCCATCTGATCGTAGTATCGCAGGAACTCCTCAATAATTTCTTTGTGGGTCCAAAGCCGGATTTCAAAGAACTGTTTGGCCGTCTCGTTGATGACTGACGATTTGAACCCACTCCAGGATACTAACAAGCCATATTCGGCACCAAAGTTTTTCATCACGCCGCCCAACTGATCTAAAACACTCCGATCCACTGGCGCGTCCGTGGACTTAACCTGAACACAGATTTTGGGGCTTCCAAAACCAAGTGTGCCCGCAGAAGCCAGAATATCCACACCTTTATCCGGTCCGGCTGGGCTAACATATGTAGTGAATCCCTTTGCCCGAAGAATTGCATCTACAATTTTTGCTAAACCATGCCCCTTAGTCTTTTGGATAATCAGGTTTGTGATAACGCCCAAGGCTTCATTTTCAATATCCCGTGCTTCTTCATCATCCTGCGGCTCTTGCAGAGCAATTTGAGGCGCTTTCTTTCCCTGCTTATGGGCATGGATGACCGCTTTTATGCGTTCTTCTTGCTTAATACGGCAAATGGTCATAAATGCCCCAAAGGAATATAAGATGTCCTGGTCAAAAGCTGTACGGGGGATGTCACAGGCAAACCAGTCCACTTGATGAGCGTGATAATAAGGATTATCGTTGTCAGGCAAGAATCATGCACAATCATGTTCATCTTTGCGACACGTGCAATTTCATCATTGATTTCGATTCCGTAGAGGTGCTTCTCCGCAAAATCATGCCAATAACGATAGTGGTCAGCACTGCCTTTTTCGTAATACTCGGTAGCCTGATGGCGAATGTAATCCAGTGCATACAGCAAGAACCCACCCGACCCACAGGAAGTATCCAGCACATCCCAGTCGTGTTCCGGCTCCATCATTTTTACAGCAAATTCAATGATCGGACGAGGAGTAAAATACTGGCCAAAATCACCTTTGAAAAATCCGTCCATGAACTGTTCAAATGCAACGCCTTTTACATCAAGGTCCGTTTTGTTCAGGTTAATTGCTTCAAGATGGGAGACCACCGTTCGCAGCACTCGATCATCCACTTTGATAGAGTCAGTAAAGACCTCAGGGTCTTTCTTTTTCTGCTCATCGTACAAAGCATTGATTCGTTCAGCCAGTTTAGAAGCAGGCTCGTGCGTCTTTATCTGAAACTGGTACCTTGTTCGCAGAGGACTTGAACTCGCCGTACTGAAAGTCCCCACTTATCAGCGGCTTCTTTTGCGTTCATGTAATCCATATCGGCCACCTTTTCTTACAGGGAATACAAATATATAATTTTATTATACAGCGCATTTGCGAACAATGCAATCACGCACTTACACATTAGGCAGTGTGATTTAAAGCCTGATTCTCGGTATCCGTTGATTTCTGCTCAGATACGACAGGCAAGCAATGCGAGTGTTAATACACACTCACATTTCCTGCCGTCTGCTTGTTGAGGGCAGCGCCCCCAAACCCCTTTTGAACACAGGATTTCATTCTGTGGCTACGCGTTCTCCGAACGCTTCTGAGGGATACGCCAAAACGCCGTACCCCTTTGGGGAAGGGTGTAACAAATCGTGACCCCCCTTATAGCCTTTGGGGCTACCGTGAAACAGTGTAGCCCTGGGAAGATAGGGGTGGCAAAATACCACCCCGGTTTTTTCTTTCCGCGACGGTGGCGACGGTCGCAACGGTGCTGGGAGTACCCCTCAAAACACCGTCGCGACCGTTGCGAGCGTCGCGCTTTACTCGATTACTTCAAACGCGGATGCTTCCACCACCATGTAAGTCAGCCGGATGCGCCGTCCAGCATGTTTGGTTTTGTTCTCGTACCTCACTTGATGTTCTTCCAGCAGACGGCTGGCATTCACATTCAGATGTTTGGTGAGCCGGTTTACCGCCATATCCGTTTGAATCGCCTGGGCCAGCTCAGTGGGACTGCCTTCCCATTCCTGGTTGTCAGCAGACACGATCTTCGCCACAGCTTCCAGCACCGGGTCTGGAGGCTGCTTCCAAAGCTCATTCTCTGCGTGGTCAAGGTCCCACACCAGGCTTTCCTGGTCTTTGCTGAGATACAGCCGCTGATCCGGCTGGTCTCTGCCTACCACCTCCAGGGTGGCCTTGCTATCTGTCCGCTTCTCCTTCTGCATCAGGAGCGCACCATCTGCACACCCCAGCAAGCCCGTGGTCCCCGAGATCATCTCAAAGCTGTCTCCCGCAGGCTGCTTTCTGGTATGGTGGACGATCAGAACGCAGACGCCATACTGATCAGCAAATTGCTTCAGATTGCCGATTACCCCATAGTCGCTGGAGTAGCTGTAACTGTCGCTCACCGACTCCCGGACTTTTTGCAGGGTATCCACAATAATCAGCTTGGTATCACCGTGTTCCCGAACGAACTTTTCCTGCTGTTCATCCAGGCCGCTGCCGATCATTTTAGCGTTGGTGGCGAAGTGGAGGGAGCTTGTCCCCTCTACGCCAAACATACGAAACATCCGGCGCTGCAAACGGCTCTCATCATCTTCCAAAGCAAGATAAAGGACGGTTCCCTGGTGGACTTTGTAGCCCCACAAATCCTGCCCGGTACTGACATGGCGGGCGATCTGCGCCACCAGGAAAGACTTGCCGATTTTGGGCGCTCCGGCAAGGATGTACGCTCCTGTATAAAGCAGGTTCTCAATCACCGCAGACTTGCCTTCGAACACATTGTCCATCAGCTCGTCCAGGGTCACAGTATGCAGATAAGCCGGGTCGCTCATGCGGCGCATCTTCCGGTAAAGTTCCTCCAAATCTCTTTCCGGGGAATTGCTTTTTTCGTCCGGGTCTGGTATAGTGGTCTTGGAATTTTGAGAGATTGACTGCCCATCATCTGCGCCAACAGATGAACTCTGGGCGGTCATTTTCTTTTTTTCATCGGTCATAGGCAAAATCCTCCTGCATCCCGTTCATAATGGTGGCGATCATACGGATGGTGTCCAGCAGTTCGTCGTTCATGCACTGCCCGGCTTCGATCAGGCGCAGCTCATCCAACACAGCGGCCAGCTGGTCCCGCAGGGCCTTGTAGACCCTGGGATTGCCCTGGACCACCACATCCCGGCAGAGCAGCCGCCGGATGATGTAGTCCTGTTTGGTCAGGCCGGTGAGCTTGATTGCCGTTTCGATCTGGGCGTCCTCCTCCGGGGAGACCCGGAAGGCCACGGTCTTGTTCCTCCAACGGTTGTGCTTGTCCAAATTCTTTGCTGACATTTTTAATTGCCCCTTTCCATGTTCAATTTATCCGCCATTTCCGCCTGCTTGGACGGAAACAGGTGCGCGTAGTTGTAAGTGATGTCGATGCTTTCATGGCCCACCCGGTCCGCGATGGCCGTGGCAGAGAACCCCATGTCGATCAGAAGTGAAACCGCGCTGTGACGAATATCGTGGATTCTGATACGCGGTACTCCTGCTTCTTTGGCTCCCCGGTCCATCTCCCGGTGGAGATAACTCTTGGTGACGGTGAACATCCGGTCATCCGGCCCGATGCCGTAGAGCATTTTGATGTAATCCTGGATTTCCTCAGCCAGAAATTGCGGCATGGTGATGACCCGGTTACTCTTTTCCGTCTTAGGGGTGGTAATCAGATCCTGGCCGTTCAGCCGCTGGTAAGACTTATTGATGGTGACAGTGTGCTTCTCAAAGTCAAAGTCCGCCGGGGTCAGGGCCAGCAGCTCCCCCTCCCGGATACCGCACCAGTAGAGCATCTCAAAGGCGTAGAAGGACAGCGGTTTGTCCATCATCGCATCGGCAAATTTCAGGTACTGCTCCTTAGTCCAGAACATCATCTCTCGGTTTTTCTTTTTGCCCATGCTGCCCGCCTTCTTGCAGGGATTTTCCCGGAGGTTGTAGTACCGAACCGCGTGGTTGAAGATGGCGCTGAGCTGATTGTGGACCGTTTTCAGGTACACTGGCGAGTAGGGCTTGCCGTTCTCGTCCTTATGGTTTAGCATCTCGTTCTGCCAGGTAATTATCTGCTGAGCGGTGATGTTACACATTTTCAGCCTGCCGAAGTAGGGCAGCAGCTTAGTACGGATGATGTGGTCTTTGGTGGCCCAGGTGTTTTCCTTGAGCCGGGTCTTCATATCCGCCGTGTAGAGGTCCACGAAGCTTCTGAAGGTCATGTCCAGATCGGCGCTGGTCTTGTTGAGCTGTTCGCGCTCCCAGGCTTGTGCCTCCCGTTTGGTCTTGAAGCCCCGTTTCTGGGTCTGCTTGCGCTCGCCGTTCCAGTCAGTGTAGCGATAGACTGCCCGCCAGGTGTTGGTCTTTTCTTCCTTGTAAACTGCCATGATTAGTCCTCCTCGTATAATAAGTTTCAAAGTTAATAGTTTCAGGTATCAGCAGGCTTTGAGGTGCCCGTGATACAATAGCTGTAGGACAGCAGGGTCAAGTTCTGAGTCCTCCGGTTGAGCCGTAAGGCTACTTCACTGAAAGTCTGTTCCCCTGAACCGGAAGTTAGCTGCAAACTCATTGGCTGTTTGCCTGGGACAAGACCGCCCTTTCAGCAGTGAGGGCTATCGCATTGGTCTGCCCAGGAATGATTCTGATAAGCGAGGGTGCCAGATGCTCCGGTTATCATGGGTATCTCAAAGCCTGCTGGCCTGAAATCTCCATGCGGGGAGGTGAAAATTGTGAATCCACTATTCGTTGGCATTGATGTGAGCAGCAAGAACAATGTGGCCTACCTGATGAAACCGGACGGCAGCAAACACTCCAGCTTCTCCGTGCAGAATAACCTTGGCGGTGCTAAACTGTTATCAGAGAGAATCGTATCGGCACTTGGCTCCATGCAGCTTGAGCGTGTGGTGATTGGCCTGGAGGCCACCTCCATCTACGGGGACAGCCTAGTCTATGCTCTTCGTGAGGATGGCCGCTTGGGGCGGTTTCAGAGGAAAATCCATGTTCTAAATCCAAAGCAGGTGCGGAAATTCAAGGAAGCCTATTCTGACCTGCCAAAGAACGACTGGGTGGACGCCTTTGTGATTGCCGACCATCTCCGTTTCGGCAGAATCAACAGGGAGGTCTACATGGACGATTACCGCTACAAAGCCCTGCAAACCCTTACCAGAGCCAGATTTGATGTCATCCAAAACTTGACCCGGGAGAAGCAGCGGTTCGCCAACTACTTATTCCTCAAATGCTCCGGCATGGCCCAGGACAAAGACATTCAGAACACCAGCGCCACCACCATCGCACTCATGGAACACTTTGAAACCGTGGATGACTTGGCGAATGCCGACCTGGAGGAACTGACTGCCTTTATTACTGAAACAGGCCGTGGCAAATTTGCTGACCCGGATGCTACCGCCAAGGCAGTTCGGGCTGCAGCCAAAGGCTCCTATCGGCTGCCCAAAACAGTAAACGACACTGTAAACCAAGCAATGGCTGTTTCTATTGCCTCCATGCGCGCCTTGAAAGGGCAGGTCAAAGTATTAGATAAGGCCATTGAACAGCAGTTTGAAATCATTCCGAACACTTTGACCTCCATCCCCGGTATTGGCAAGGTCTACTCCGCCGGTATCATTGCTGAGATTGGTGATATCCACCGTTTTGATTCCCAAGCCTCGGTTGCCAAATACGCCGGCCTTGTCTGGAACAGGAGCCAGTCTGGCGACTTCGAGGCCGAACACTCCAGAATGATTAAATCCGGCAACCGCTATCTCCGCTACTACCTGCTGGAAGCCGCCAACTCCGTGAGAAGATGCGACTCCGAGTTCCGGCGTTACTATGACCTCAAATTCAAAGAGGTCAACAAGTACCAGCATAAACGCGCACTCGCTTTAACTGCCAGAAAACTGGTCCGGTTGGTCTTTCGGCTGCTAAAGGACAACCGCCTGTATATCCCGCCGGAGGGCTGAGAGCGCAGCTTGCCACTCTGACTCATAGGCCCTGTTTCAAAATTTCTCAGGGACAGGGCTTTGGTTGGTGTTGCCTTTTTGCTGTCTACACAGTGCTTTTTACTCTGTTTCGCTTAAAATTTTCTTGCATCACCTACTTGACTTCATACCATTGGACTTTCCCGTCTTGCCGTAGCAAAACTTCTCCATGAAAAAGTTTCGGTTGACCCGCCCGGAGATGGTCAGATAACCCTTCTCCCGGAGCTCAGCGTTGAGCTTGTGGATCACCTTGTAGGCGTGGGACTTGGAGATGCCCAGCTCCTGAGCCACTTCCTCCACGCGCATAAAGTTTTGTGCCTGCATTGAAAATACCTTCCTTTCCTCATTGATAACTTCTGCGGCTGAATGTTGTGTTCCATAAATGCCTCCTCACTTTCGTCCGCCACTTTTTTCCCGGATGTATAATCAGGGATTGCGGCAGTTCTTTTTTATTTATTGGATCTAAGCTATTATGCTTAGTCTATTGTCATTATACTAAGCAAAATAGCTTGTGTCAATCGGAGTACGCAAAATAAATTAAATAAAATTGTTTAGGATTCTCTTGACTTTACTAAGCATTTCTGCTACGCTTTTCCTAAAGACAACCAACGATTGGAGTGGATGATATGGCGATTGGCGAACGGATTCACTTTTTCCGTCTCCTGCGGGGGATGACACAGAAATATCTTGGTATGGCGCTGGGTTTCCCGGAGAAGTCTGCCGATGTGCGCCTTGCTCAATACGAAACAGGATCAAGAACCCCTAAGGCGGACCTGACTGCTGCCTTAGCCCAGGTACTGGATGTCTCTCCCCATGCCCTCTCTGTCCCGGACATAGACTCCTATGTGGGGCTGATGCACACCTTGTTTACTCTGGAGGACAACTACGGGCTCAAGATCAGCGAGGTGGATGGAGAAGTCTGCCTGAAGGTCGATGTGCGGAAGAGCAAGGACGCCGCCCGGCTGCATGAGATGCTCTGTTCCTGGCAGCAGGCCGCTGCCATGTTGGAGGCTGGCGAGATCTCCAAAGAGGATTACGACAAGTGGCGCTACCGCTACCCGGAGTTTGATAAAGCTCAGTCCTATGTGAAGGTGCCGCCCCAGGACCTCTTTTGACCCTCTCACTTGTAGGCCACGGGAGAGGCTGTTTGTTGCACAGAGTAATAATAAAAAGAAAAAGAGAGCTAACTGACTAATCAAAATCAGTTAGCTCTCTTTTTATGAATAATGAAAAAATGTTGCCAATTCGTTGCCACAGAGGGCTTTAAACCTTCAAAAAGCTAGTTATATCAGGCTTTTCCGGGCCTCTGAAATCATTCCCACTCAATCGTTCCAGAGGGCTTCGGTGTCAGGTCATAGAGCACACGGTTGACTCCCTTGACCTCGGAGGTGATGCGGGCGGTGATCTTTTGTAGCAGGGCAAAGGGCACATCCTCTACCGTGGCAGTCATGGCGTCCACGGTATTCACCGCACGGAGGATCACAGGCCAGTCAAAGGTGCGCACGCCGTCCCGTACGCCCACGGACTTGAAATCAGGCACCACGGTGAAGTACTGCCAGACCCTTCCCTGGAGCCCGGCGGCAGCAAACTCCTCCCGTAGGATGGCGTCGGATTCCCGAACGGCCTCCAGGCGGTCACGGGTGATGGCGCCCAGACAGCGCACGCCCAGACCCGGTCCGGGGAAGGGCTGGCGGTACACCATGGAATCGGGCAGGCCCAGAGCCTTGCCACAGGCCCGGACCTCATCCTTGAAGAGCATCTTCAGAGGCTCCACCAGCTCGAATTTCAGATCCTCCGGCAGGCCGCCTACGTTGTGGTGGCTCTTGACCGCCTTGACGGTCTTGGTGCCGGACTCGATAATGTCGGGGTAGATGGTGCCCTGGGCCAGGAATTCGATGCCCTCCAGCTTACGGGCCTCCTCCTCAAACACTCGGATGAACTCCGTGCCGATGATCTTGCGTTTCTGCTCAGGATCAGCTGCGCCGGCCAGTTTATCCAGGAAGCGATCCACTGCGTCCACATAGATCAGGTTGGCGTCCATCTGATGGCGGAACACCTCCACCACCTGTTCTGGCTCGCCCTTGCGCAGCAGCCCGTGGTTGACGTGGACACAGGTGAGCTGTTTGCCGATGGCGCGAATCAAAAGGGCAGCCACTACGGAGGAGTCCACACCGCCGGAGAGGGCCAGCAGGACCTTCCGGTCTCCGACTTGCTGCCGGATCAGCTCCACCTGGTCGGCAATGAAGTTCTCCATATTCCAATTGGGCTGGGCGCCGCACACACCGAACACGAAATTGGAGAGGGCCTGCTTGCGTTCCTCCTCATCGCTGGGCCAGGGCTGATCACCCTTGTGGTCGGCCAGAAGGACGGGGACATCGTGGTTGTAGATCTCCTTGGCGGCGTCGATCTCAACACCGTCCACCACCCGGTTGGGGCCGCCGTTTAGGATGATCCCCTTCACGTTGGGGAGGGCCTTGACCTCCTCCAGTGTGATATCGTGGGGGTGGATTTCGCTGTAAACGCCTAGAGCGCGGATCTCACGGGCCAGACGGGGGTTTTCCTCGCTGCCAAGATCGAGAATAAGGATCATGTCCTGTTTCATTTTGGTACCTCCACTTCTTGTTGAATGATGCCTCTATCCTACCACAACAGACGCCGGGCCATCAATAGAAAAATAGAAAAAAGGCGGATCTTGCGGGAGAGGAGAAAAGCGGGGGAAGGGCGGCTCAGCGCCGGAGAGCAAAGACGCCAGAACGGGTGGGGTAGAACCGGGGAGACTCAGTCGGACGTGTGACGTGTGTTGTATCTGGCCTGTGTATCCCGGCTCTAAGAAATATTTTGCAATAAAATTGGCGGAAGCCCTTGACAAAGGTAAGTGCGTCTGCTAAAATAGTTCCTGCCCTGTGAGGCACAATATGGGGGTATAGCTCAGCTGGGAGAGCGCTTGAATGGCATTCAAGAGGTCAGCGGTTCGATCCCGCTTATCTCCACCAAAAAGCCGCAACAATTTGGATATAGTAGGCTGTAAGTCTACTGTGCCAAGGTGTTGCGGCTTTTTTATTTTCAAAATTTCTGAAGTTCAAAAAAAGATGCCGAACAGGAATTTTTTAAACCGAATGGACTTGAACTCTGGATTTAGACTTTTTGAAACCCAAGGCAGCAGCGGGCGCCCTTTTTCAAGCCAAAAAGGGCGCTTGAGAACAGAAAAATTATATACGAAAAATAGAGCCCCGGTTTGTTGGTATCAGAGAATCAACAGACCGGGGTTCTTCGTTTTCCGGCGCAAATGAAAAAGGGCGCTAAGCCCAGGAAAGGACGGAATCAGAATGGACAACACACAGCACACCTATTTTGCGGAACTTAAACTTGCTCTCCAGAAAGCCGGTTACACCGTACAGCCTGTGGAGGATGGTCTCCTGCCAATTGAATGGAACGACCGCAGACTGTGCCAAGTCACCGAGAGCAGCGGCATCCGCTTCCGAACGGATGATACTACAGACCCGGAAGCAGAAGTGGCTCGAGGCCGGGTCACAGATATTGCCGGTGTGGTCAGGGAGTACATGACACTCATCGAGCAGGCCCCAGACCTGAAAGCAGATGGACTGGGCGAGAACTATAAGCATCTGGCGGAGTTTAACGGCGCTGTGCTTGCCGGCCACCCCAGCAGGTACGGAGTTGAGTTTGTCACATGGGAGTGGAGCTATGGTCGAACCGGGCTGTGGCAGGGCCATTACTATGACCCCGGAAGCGGCCCCAATGGGTACCTGTCCGCGAAACAAGACTTCTGCGTCCGCTCCGGCCTCATAGATCAGCACCGCCTGTTCACCAATGAACAGCTTGCCGAGGTCTACCGCTGTGTCAGCGAAACATTGGAGAGCGCATATCCCATCACTCCGGAACGGCAGAAGCTGCTGGAGGGCGTGTCGGAACAGATCAGATGGGCTGTGCCGGATCTGCCGGAGCTGGTCAGCCAGTCCAATGAAAGAGAACTGGAGACAATGTCAGAGGAGGAACAACCGGACGTGACGATGGAAATGTAGATCGGGTCTTCTCCTGTACCGTTCAAAAAGGGCGCTAAACGCAGAAACACAAAAAAGAAGCAAAGCAATTAATTTTTAATCTGCGGGATATATTTTTCCATAGAACCAATGAAACATTTGTGCTATAATCAATGGTATCCCACAAGCTCGGCGGCTCTCATACAAACCGGGAAAGCTCCGCAAAAAGGGCGCTATCCACGGTCAGATGGACAGAATGAGCGGCTATCACAGGGCACACACTATATCAGGACTTGAAAGGAAGTGGCCGGGGCATGAAAGAACGGACCTATGTTTGCTGTGATTTGAAAAGCTTTTACGCTTCGGTGGAATGTGTGGAGCGGGGGCTGGATCCCATGACCACGAATCTGGTAGTGGCAGACAAACGCCGCACAGAAAAGACGATCTGCCTCGCCGTCACTCCCTCGCTGAAAGCCTATGGCATCTCCGGTCGGGCTCGGCTTTTCGAGGTGGTGCAGCGGGTCGCTGAGGTCAACGCCCAGCGCAGACGGAATGCGCCCGGACATCAGTTCAGCGGTACCTCCTGGAATGACCCGGAGGTGCGGCGGGATCCGTCGCTGGAGCTGGACTACATTGTGGCCCCGCCCGGATGGCCCACTATATCGATTGGAGCACGCGGATCTATCAGGTATATCTGAAATACATTGCTCCGGAGGACATCTATCCCTACAGCATTGATGAGGTGTTCATGGACATTACCGACTACCTGGATACCTACAAGATGACAGCACGGGAACTGACCCGGACCATCATTCTGGATATTTTGAAAACTACTGGTATCACCGCCGCGGCGGGAATGGGCACGAACCTGTATCTGGCCAAGGCGTCCATGGACATTGTAGCGAAGCATGTTCATGCGGATAAAGACGGAGTTCGTATAGCCAAGCTGAACGAAATGACCTATCGGCGTCTTCTGTGGAACCACCGTCCCCTCACCGATTTCTGGCGGGTCGGCAAAGGCTACGCGGCAAAGCTGGAGGGCTGCGGCCTCTATACGATGGGCGACATCGCCCGCTGCTCCATAGGAAAACCAACAGATTACCATAACGAGGAACTGCTGTATCAACTCTTCGGCGTCAACGCCGAACTGCTCATTGATCACGCATGGGGATGGGAACCCTGTACCATCGCGGATGTAAAAGCGTATAAGCCGGAGCATAAAAGTATCGTCTCCGGCCAGGTGCTCCAGTGCCCCTATACGTTTGAGAAAGCCAGACTTGTCGTGCGGGAGATGGCGGACGCTCTGGCCTTGGACCTGGTGGATAAGGGACTGGCCACCAATCAGCTGGTACTCACAGTCGGCTACGATATTGAAAATCTCTCTGTAGAAAATCATCGCTATCAGGGGCCGGTGACCACCGACCGCTACGGGCGGAAAATCCCCAAGCACGCGGTTGGCACAGAAAACTTTGACTACACCTCCTCCGCCAACGATCTGCTGAGAGCGGTTTGCAGCCTCTATGACCGGATCGTGGATCGGGACCTGCTGATCCGCCGGCTGAGCATCAGCGCCAACCGCCTGCTGGATGAATCAGCTGTCCCCATGGATGATGGGTGCGAACAGATGGACCTTTTCACCGACTATGCGGACAGAGAAAAACAAAAGGCGGAGGCAAGCGCCACCCATGCGCGGGAGCGGAGGATCCAGGAGACCATGCTGGATATAAAGAAGAAATATGGGAAGAACGCCATTCTCAAAGGCATGAATCTGGAGGAGGGCGCTACCGCAAAGGAACGAAATGAAACCATAGGAGGACATCAGGCATGACGGGACCCTACGACGATATGCTGAACCTGCCGCACCCCACCTCCAGGCGGCATCCCCGGATGTCCCTCTCGGACCGTGCCGCCCAGTTTGCCCCTTTTGCGGCTTTGAGCGGACACAGCGCAGCTCTCGTGGAGACTGCCCGGTTAACAGAGCGGCGCATAGAGCTGGATGAGGATGTGAAAGCGGCTCTGGACCTCAAACAGCAGATGCTGGTGGATCGGATCGATGAACATCCAGATGTGTCGGTGACATGGTTCCAGCCTGACGGGAAAAAGGATGGCGGGCGCTATGTTACAACGACCGGACGATTGAAGCGGATCGATGAGGTTGAGCGTGTTCTGGTCATGGAGGACAAAACAACGGTTCCCCTGGACGATATCATCAGCATCGACGAGTGCCGCAGTCCTGACTTTACCTCCGACCTTTAAGCTTCTCCACGCCGCAGATAAGGGACGAAGCTGAGAAACAGACCAATAGGAAAAACGGCCCCGGTGTGATCGGTCACAAACGATCACACCGGGGCTGGTTTTCTGCCCGATTCAAAAAGGGCGTCAAGTAACTGTATGTAAATTATAAAACAGGACGAGGCCGTGATCCCGCAGAGGGAAACGGCCTTTTTGGGCGCCCTTTTTCGGGATCACTGCTCTGTCCGGAAAGGACAAGCGTATGACAAAGTATTTTCTCAAGGACACACCCCTGGCAGAACTGGAGCGGCAGATGATGACGCCGCCCAACTTTTCTCCCCGAGGAGGAGGGCAAACCGTCCTCTGCCGGTTCCGATACCGGCCGGAAGACGTAGTCTGCAAGCACTGTACGGAGTACCGGCGCGGTGGCTGTACGGAGGAGGTCTGCCCCTGGCTGGAGGAGCGTGTCGAGGCTGGAACCGTCACCTATACATCTTTGGCCGCTGAATTTTACCGGAAGTGGCTGGGAACCGCACTTGGGGAGCGGATCCAGGAACTGCTCCGGGGAAAACGGTCTATCGCTTACTATGACTCCGCTCACACTGACCGGCTGGCACTTTACGCCCTGTTTCTGGCCAGACACCGGAGCGATCACCGGGCACTGGCGGCGATGTACCTGCTGACCGTAACGGAAACACTCCGACGCTGCGCCATCCCCCGCATATTTGATCTCTGGGGTATTGACATCAGGAGCTGGAGTGCCGTGCGGACACTCAGCGAGCAGGAGTATGTGCTGTTCCAGGCCGCAAAGGGGATCTGGCAGAGCCAGAGGACCATCACTATTCCGGAACTGTGTGACCGGAAACTGGTGGAAGACAAGACTTTGGAGCTGATCCTGAACGCGGCGCTGATCGCCCACTACGGCAGGGCCATGCTGGCCTTTGACAGACTGGAGGGCAGAGCATGATGCAGATGGCGCTGAGCAATGCCGTACACCCGGAATATGGCGTGGTGACTATCCCGTTCCCCATCCCGGAGGAGGAATACGGCCACTGTTTGGAGCTGCTGGAGGCACTGGAGATCGGAAATGCCGTCAACCGTGACTGCAAGGTGCAGGAGGTCCAGGATGGCCCGCCCATCCTGAAGCGGCTGGAGGGGAGCAGGGTCAATCTGGATGAGCTGGACTATCTGGCCAAGCGGCTGGACAGCTTCACGGACCAGGAGCTGGCACAGTTCCAAAGTGCGGCTGTCAGCTATGACTATTCCGACATTGTCGATCTCATCAACCTGACCTTCTCCTGTCAGGAGGTCACGGTCATCACGGATTTTTCCGACCTGGAGAGTATTGGACGAAACCACTACATGACCCTGAATGGCGGAAGCGCCAGAATGGAGGAACTGGATAACCTGGACGGGACTGAAACCGCCCTGCTCCTGATAGAGAGCGGAGATGGAGTCATCACCCCCTATGGCGTAGTGTATGACAACTGCATGAGGCTGTCACAAGACTATGACGGGCGCCATCTCCCGGAGTATTACTACACACGCTGCACGGTCTCTGTCATGCTTTCTGCGGATGGACGCCCGGAACAACAGGAAATGCTTTATTTTCCCTGCGCGGAGAGCAAAATCAGCCGTGCTGTGCGGCGGCTGGGCGTAGACAGGCCGGAACAATGTACAGCAACGCTGAAACTTGCCGAGGTCAGCGACGCAGTTAGGGGTGTATTTGGGCACGAATGCCCACTGAATGAGCATCTGGACACCCTGAACGCGCTGACCAGATACCTCCAAGCGTTCGATGAACAGGCATTGGAGAAGTTCCATACAGTCTTCGACACAGCCTGGCCCCAGACGCCGGAGGAGGTCCTGTCCCTGGCGGAGAATCTCCATGAGTTCACGGTGGTGCCGGACATCAGCACCGCGGAGGAATATGGGCGGTATATCATTCGGGAGTCCGGCCATTTTGAGGTGGACCCAAATCTGGAGGACTACATCGACTACCAGAGCTACGGGGAACGCCGTGTCCAGGAGGAAGGCGGCCTCTTCGGGGACCGGGGCTATGTGGCCTATCTGGGAACAAAGCCGGAAATGAATGAGATCATGGCCCGGAATATTCCGGCAGAGCGGATGGAACAGGGGCCACAGATGGGAGGACTTACATGATCACAATAAAACTGGCCCGCGGGACAACTATGAGAGTGTCCCTCTACGGCTCCCCACCACCTCTGGCGAGATGGGCGAGGCGTTTGCCGCGCTGGACGCGGCCAGCCGCTATGCCGGAGAAGTCCAAATCATTGGGGTGGACAGCGGCGTCCCCAGCCTCGCCAAATACCTCAAAGGCGCCGGTCTCACCGATTCGGACGCCTTTGACAAGCTGAACCGGCTGGCGGAGAAAATCGACGGCATGGACGAACGGCAGCAAGATATCTTCTCTGGGGCTTTGGACGCGGAGAGCGCCGACAGCCTGGATGATGTGCTCCGCGTCTCAGACTCGTTGGAGGCGTACACGTTCGTCCCCAATGTGCGGTCCGATGAGGAACTGGGCAGATATGTCGCTGTTGCCGGCCAGATCCATGGCGACCGGCGGTTTCCCGAAGAAGCGTGGCCGTATTTGAACTTTTCCAAAATCGGCGCGGAGTATTTCGCCGGCCACGGCGGCGCCTATACCCCAGCGGCTATGTGCTGCGGCGGAAAGGTGGACAGCAGCAAGCACAGGAGAGTAAACCCATTTTTGAGCTTTATCTGCTCCACGGCCAGATCAGATACCGCCTGGACCTCCCAGCGGAGGAGATCCAGCTGGATATGACAAAGCGGAGCCTTGGGATCGAGGACTTTGCCCAGGCTGCCATCTACCAGACCAGGTGTGAGATGGAGCCTCTGGCCGGCCTCCTCCCTATGGATTGTGTCAGCGTGGAGAGCGCCAACGAACTGGCGAAGACGATCCAGGAGATGCCGGACGGAGATCTGCTGAAATACCTGGCGGTCCTGTCGGTGGAGCAGCCAGCGGACTTCCCCGGCGCCCTGCGCCTCGCGCTGGAGCTGGATGACTATGAGCGGATCACCGAGGGAACCTGTGAATATGGACAGTCTGTACTCCAGCGGTTTGGAGCGGATGAGGAGCTGATCAGCGTCATAGACGGCTACATGGATTTCGAGCAGTTTGGTGAGGACTCCATGAAAGAGGACGGCGTCCGTCAGACGGAGTTCGGCCTGGTGCGCCGCCTGAGCAGTCCTTTTGACGGACAGACGCCGCTCCAGCAGGTGTTCTGAGCGGGGTGCGGCCATGGGAAAGAAAAATACCGGCTGTGAGTATTTCAACCGCCGCCAAGGGGGTGTGAGATGAGCGGGAAGAAACGGGGGTGGCCCGCGGAGACCAACTTTGCCGCCCTGAAGACGCTGGCTCACACACTGCTGTGGTTCGATATCCAGCCCACGGAACTGTCGCCGCTGGTTGTCAAGCACCCTTTTACGGACAGTGGACTGGTCGGTATCCGCAATGAGGACGGCAGCTTGTCGGCTGGAAATCTGCTGGATGATCCCAGCGTGCTCCACTCCTGGAGAGAAAACGTGAGACAGCAGATCAATGAAGCGGAGACTGCCGCGGGGCTGCTCCTGCTGGTCACCAAGCCGTACCGGTTGGGTTACTTGAAATTGGCGGCGCCGCATCTGTGCGAGCAGGACGCGGCCCTGTTTCTCTCGTATGCGTGGATCAGCACAGAATCCCCCAACGATGACCCGAATCTCAGCAAAAGGAGCCTGCTGGCCATGTTCCGCTCCATCGACCCTCAGATGCTGATGGATGAGGAGGAGCGTGGGCTGTTCCAGAGCCTGGACGATGTGGTAACGGTCTACCGCGGCGTGACCTCCTACAACGCTCAAAATGTTAAGGCGCTTTCGTGGACGTTGAACCGTGAGGTTGCTGAGTGGTTTGCTCATCGATTTGGTCAAAATGGCACGGTATATGAGGCGCAGGTCAAAAAAGAGAACATCTATGCCGTATTCTTGGGTAGGAACGAGGAGGAAGTAATCGTGGACCCGGAACGCCTCATGGGTCTCTCCCAGCTGCCGGAACAGGAGCAGGGACAGGGAATGGAGATTTCTATGTAGATACCGAAAAATAGTAGACTTTCCCAGTGACTTGTGGTAATTGTTGTTGCTATAAAATTGGAGGTGATCCTATGAGCATCAACATCAGAACGGACTTCATGCAGCATGCCGAGCTGTTTGGGACCCCTGTGCTGTTTACCAATTGGCTGATCCAGCGGGATACGATCCCCAAGGACTGGTACTGCTATGACCTGCGGGGCACGCGGCAGTCCCCCAACGTAAAGATTGCCCTGGTGGACAAAACCGCCAGGTATCATGCCGGCACGGTACTCTCCCCACCCCCCTTAAGCGGAAGGAAACAGCTTCACGCCGGGTCAACAGTGCGTTCCACCTGTTGGGCGAGGAAATGACACTGGAACAGTTTTGTGAAGAACATTCTTTGGAATATCCCCAAGACGATAGAAAATTTACCATCAAGGCCGCTTCTTTCGATGAAGCGGCCCTTTTTTATGCCATGACGCCGGAGGAGGACCAGAGGCTTGGCTGCATTGGACATGTCCGAATGGACTTCGGCCACCGGGGACAAGAGTTCTGGCACACCTGGTGGCCCCGAGGTCCCGAGGAACTGAACAGTCCTGAGTTCAAGGCTGAGTTACAAGAGTCGTGGACGAGCTGCGAACCAGTGTATTGAAAGATCTGGCCGGCATGACCAAGTATTGTTGGGGCCATGGCGGAGGGGGGCGGCTGGCCGGCCAACTATGGCTATATCGTAGAGACGGAGAATTACCGCTACTGTCTGCGATGCAACCCTGTTCCCGGCGACTATCAGGCATATCTGACGGCCTTCGACCTCCGTGTCCAGCGGCAGAATTTGGCGGAGCAGCCTGCGGTGATAGGCCGGGTCTCCTTCGCCAGCGGCGAGCAGGTGGAATATACGGACCCGGAGGCGTACCTTCAGTGCATCCGGGAGGAACTGCCGGACCATCCCACTACCGGATTCCGGTATGAAACGCTGACGGATGATCCCGCTGTCCGTAAACAGCTGATGATATCCTGTACGACCTCTACGGCGAGGAAAACCCCCGCCCGCTGGAGGATTATGAAAATGCGCCCCAGGAGGGCATGACCATGGGAGGAATTTCGCTATGAACACGCCGCCGAGAGAATGGCTGGCCTTTCTGCGGGAGCAGTACCCCGCAGGGAGCCGGATCAAGCTCAGAGAGATGAAAGACCCCTACCACCCAGTGCCGTCCGGTACCATGGGCACACTGGAAAACATCGATGACGCTGGGCAATTCCATGTGAAATGGGACAATGGCAGCGGTCTGGCCCTGAGCATTGGAGAGGACAGCTTCACTGTCCTGCCGCCTGAGCCCACCACTATGAAGCTGTACATGCCCCTCACCGCTGACTTCTACGAACGGGACGGGTGGGGGACATGTCGGAGGACAGCGAGGAGTGGGACGGCCGCACGCTCCTGGATCATGAGGGGAGCGTCCTGGCAGCCCTGGTAAAAATCGTGTGCCGGAGGAGTCCAAGCGCGGCCTCATGCACTGGTATGGCGAGGATGATGCTGTAAACGAAAAGGTTCAGTCGGCGGTCTTTACCACAGAAGGCCGGAATGGCCGGCTTCGGGGTGTGGTGGAATGCCGTGTGGCAGGCGCCCTCTCTCCCGAAGAGCTGGATACGCTCAAAGAATATGTCACCGACAGGCTTCGGATGCCTGGGGCGAGGGCTTCGAGCAGCGGCCCATTGAAGTGGACGGCGGCGAGCTATATGTCCATCGTGGCAGAGCGATGATTGGAGCATCCAGACTGGCAAGAACGGTTTGCCCCCAAGGTGGCCGAGGGCTGCCGGAGCTGTGCTTTTCCATCCTGAAAACCACCGGCCAGCTCATCTGCATCAAGCGGGGCGAGAGCGGCTACTATCTCTCGGACTGGGATACCGGCATAAGGAGCGAAATGTGGAACTGGCAGATGAGATGAATGAAAACTGGCGTCAGTCCTGTTCAGCGGCAGGCTATGGAGATCGGAAGCTTGCGGATGGGATGTTCCCGCGCCGACCCGAAGCCTACGAGCAGGATGCGCTTCAAATGGGGGAATGTGAAATGGAACTGGATCAGGCAACAGAGCAATTTTATGAGAAGCGTCGGAGCGTCTGAAGGAAAAGGGATTCTCCACACGCATCATTGAGGATGGGTGCCTTGAGTGATTCAGAGAAGATACGGGCAAGCAGAAGACGCATTGTGCGGTAGGCAGAGACGGTGAGGTATACTGCCATCAAGGATCTGGCGAACATCGCCCGAAACAGAATTTGAACACTGTACTGGAGCGGTGAATGATCTCTATCCTCAAACAGAGCACTCCATGCTCCGGAGCAGGAGCCGATGGGAGGAATGACCCTTGGCTAAGAAGATGTTTGAAGTGGAGATCCGCAACAACGACCCAAGGCTATGAAACAGCCGTCTCCTGCGGATGCCGCCACCTGTCGGAGTTCCACGACGCACTCCAAAAGGCTCGGATCAAGGATGGCCGATCCTGCGGCAATGAGCTTCTCTATGTTGGTATGACGGGCTTCAACGTGGCATGATCGCAGGAACATCAATCTAATGACCTGAATCTGCTGGCCCAGCGGCTGACCGCACTGACCCGGAGGAAACACGGGATGGAAGCTCTGCTGCAATGGAGTGGAGCCGTCGCAGGGTCCCGTCTCCTGGAGCACCTCATAACCTGACCTACAATACCGACGTCTGCTGTCTGGCGCCTCAAGTTTTCCAACCTTCAGGAGCTTGGGGCGTTTCTGTATGAGAACGAGATGCTCTCCAAGGAGCCATGGCCCTGCGGATACCACAGAGGAAGACAGCGATTCCGTGCCAGTCTGCTGAAGCTGTTGGGCGAACAGCCAAGGGATCATGGCGGCGTGTTCACCAACGGGCTATGCGAGCTGGCGGGAGATCAGACCTGTCTACACATATCAGCCGGGGGAAACAACCTACTTTCAGCGTCCGGGGCCCCAGTGGTGCTGGAGGTCCGCAAGGGTTTCTTCAACGACCCACAGTACGACAATGATAAGACCGCTATCCTGAACCTCCCGCATAGACAAGGCGTTGGCAGCGGTGGAAGCGGTGGAGGCCGTTTCCGCAGAGGAGTGCGTATTCCGCTGCACAGACTGCCTCATCCCCCCTGCGGACGCAATCGATGAGGCTCTTGAGGACGGCGGCTCGATCAGGTCCGCGAGTTCGCCGGGCAGCTTGCTCAGAAAGAGCGGACTTGGGTGCGGCGGAGTTATCCGATACAGGCCCTCCTGGCGGCCAGCGCCACCCAGTCTGGGAAACGGCCAGCTTCTGGAGGAGGCGGAGCAGTATGAGCTGCTCCCCGAGTGGCGGAAACCTGGGACTATGTGGAGTTGATGGCGCGGGAGAAATACCCGGATCTTCCGCCTGAACTGTTCCAGACGCCCCAGCCGCCAATGTTGGAAGAACGATGCTGGAGGAAGAAATGCGACTATCACAGACTATGGGCTACTCCGCAGAAGGATGGACAGCCGCTTCCAAGCTTCACAGGACATCAGAGCGAGGAAGTTTCCAGCCCTCAGATGGTGGGGATGTAGAATGTGAAATGGAGGAACGATCATATTGAGAGGTCAAATCAACTCCCTGAATGAGATCGATATGGAGCACTTGGACTTCGAAGATATTCGATGGTGGATGCACATTCCACCATCAGCACCGGCTCAGGCCGGGATAAAGTACAGCTCCTGCGGGGTACAGACACGTCTGGTGAGATTGAAGAGGGCCTCTGGTACCAGCGCGGAATTGCTCATCCAAAGGCTGGTGAACAGAAGCTTCTGGAGGCGCTGACCGACTGGGAGAGCCGACACAACTACGCAAGGATTCCCCGAACTGTGCGGCACAAGGCCCTACAGCTCCATATCAGCCGCATCTTTATAACCCCGCTGGGTCAATTCATCCCGTTTAATCGGGAATACCGCGGAGTGCTGGAACACGCTAGTCTGTCACTGTAATCAACGAGTGCTGCGGAAAACCGGGTGAGGTGACGCAGGAACAGATCGATGGCGCCTGTACTGGAACAGTGGCCTGTCCGCACTGCGGCGGTGGAGCAGCTTCTCTATTGTTGAGCCGAAGCAGGCCGAAGAGCAAGGAATGGAGATGATATATGGACATCCAGAAAAGCGGGATCTCTGATGAGCCTTCCGCTCATGGAACAGGAGCAGCGGTGGATCATGGAGCGCCTTGACACGCTCTCTGTTAAGGAACAGTCCACTGTCCGCGGCGATCCTGCGGACCGGGAAGCTGGAGGAGCTGGCGGCAAGACTGGCTGGGAACTGGAAACCGCATATTACACATGGACCCGGAAGTGGCTGTGGACGCGGTCAACTGCCTGCTTTCGCTGGAGGATTACCAGATCTGCTTCCCCGCGGGAGCTATGCGCAGCTGGGAGCTTCTATCTACGGCACGAAAGCCATCTGCCGGAACGCGCCATGTACTATGCGGACCTGGAGGCGCTGGGCCGCCGCTATGAGGACCGGCACCCCGGCCTGTTCGTTGGAAACTGCTATGTGGAGTACCCGAACACCCCTCCGCACTCGTTACACCGGCCAGGACTCATCCCGGAGGATGACGTTGGAGTATGAAAGTGAAGCTGGCCTCTTCGGCGGTACGGAGGGGTGTGGCTCCATCTGCCGGATACTCCGCATGCCGAACCGGCCGATGAGGTGGCGCTGGCTTTGGATGAGTTGAAAACCAGAAGCCTGGAAAACTGTATGCTGCTGGATGTCCGGTGCAGCCTGCCGAGCTGGGAAATCTGATGGAGCAGTATGACAGCGCCTTGGAATGTCAATGACGGAGCGATCTGGCATGTTCTGGATGAGCAGGGACAGGGGATGCCCCATTCATGGAGCGTTTTGCGCTGCGCTGGAGTTCGAGCACTGTGCGTGACCTCCGTCTTGCCTTGACATCAGCAGAACCTGCACTGCTATGAATGGTTCCCCGCGATGGCTGAAGGACTTCGGCAGCGGAAGCTGCTGAGCGGGGGTATCTGAAGAACTGCTGGACTCCGGCTGCATCGACTTAGAGGGCTATGGGAGGATCTGCTGGAGGAGGCAGGCTATGTCCTGACCGCCGACGAAAGCGCCTACATCACCAGAAATAACCTGGAATTTCTCCGTGACTGGAGCGCCCCGGAGGCGGGGCTGAGCATGGAACAGCAGTAACCAATTTATTAACACATAGGGGCCGTTTTCCCGGTGGGGACGACGGCCCCTTCTTTTTTTGCGCCCATTTTCGGGAAGACAGCCCCGGAAAGGAGCGAGCATGGAGAAGGAACGGCTGGCAGAGCATCTGGAGCGTTACCATTCGGGCGCCTCCAACGCCGCCACCAGCCGGGAGCTGGAGTGTGCCTTTGGCATCAAGGGAAAGGAGCTGCGGGACGCGGTCAACGCCCTGCGGCGTGAGGGCGTTCCCATCGCCAGCAATGGCAGCGGCTACTTCTGCGCCGCCACGGAGCAGGAGGTGCGGGCTACCATCGCCCACCTGACCCACCGGATCGGCGGCATCGCCGCGGCGATCCGTGGGCTGACCCGGTCGCTGGATGTGTTCGACACCGCCCAGACCCGCCTCCCACTGGAAGGGGGTGATGGCTCTTGAACAGCTTTATGAGCTGGGTGGGCGGCAAGAAGGCGCTCCGGGAGGAGGTGGTCAGGCGATTCCCCCTCTACTATGAGCGGTATATTGAGGTTTTTGGCGGAGGCGGCTGGGTGCTGTTCCATAAGAGTCCCGGAAACGACTTTGGTCTATAACGACTTCAACGGCCTGCTGACCAATCTGTACCGCTGTGTGCGGGAGAAGCCGGACCTGCTCATGGGCTCCCTGCGGTATGTGCTGAACGCACGGGAGGATTTTGACCGGGCGCGGCTGGCCCTGCGGCGGAAACGAACCACATCAGTCCAGCGGGCGGCGTGGTTCTATCAGATCATTCGCCAGAGCTACGCCTCCGCTCTCACCAGCTTCGGCAATCAGCCCCACGATCTGTGGGCGGATTTCCCGCTCATTGAGCAGGCCCACCGCCGTCTGGCCAGGGTGGTCATTGAGAACAAGGACTTTGAGAAGCTCATCCGGCACTACGACCGGCCGGAGAGCCTGTTCTACTGCGACCCGCCCTACCACTGCACGGAGGCTACTACTCCAACATCGGAGAGGACGGCTTCACAGAGAAAGACCACATCCGTCTGCGGATGCTCTGATGTCCATTCAGGGAAATTCCTGCTGTCTTAATGATGATCCCTTTGTCCGGGAGCTGTACGACGCCCCCGGCATCCAGATCGAGCCGGTGACCCGGCTGAACAACATCCGCCAGCGGTATGACCCCAACTGCCAGTTTGCCGAGCTGCTCATCGCCAACTACGACCTGCATGAGCGGGAACGGTCCTCAATCCAACTGAATCTGTTTGATTTTGATATGAAGGAGACTGACTATGAAATTTGTAAAAGAAACCACTTCCCAAAGGCCTCCAGATCCCCACGGCAGCGATGAAGCTCTCTGGCTTGAGAGCAGCGGCAAGGTGGAGCTCCACCCTCGGAGGACACTGGTGGTGCTCAAGCAGCGCATGACCGCCATGGAGCTGGTCCGCGCCGCCAGATCCTCAGAAGCTGGCCACGGACCTGCATGTCCATCTGGCAAGAGTATGCGGCCACTGCGATGGCTGTGACGGAGAGTGCCCCTTTGGGGGCGGGGACGAGGTGGAGCTGCCGGACTATCTGCGGGAGGAAGCCGGCATCCCGGAAAAAGCCAAGTTGTGCGCCAGCGTGGATGAGGGTGAACACTCGGTGACCATCTCCGAAGCGGATTATGACTATGACCTGCGGGATGTGCCGGAGGAGGTGCTGGAGATGTTCAGGGACGCAGAGATCTGTGTCGGAGAATTGGAGGAGCGGCTGATTCTGGGAGACGTAGTGTATGGAGATTGAGACGTATCTCTATCCCTATTCCGCAAATGAGGCTCGGAAACGGGGGGAACTGGCGCTCTGGCGGGCCAGCCACCAGGCCAATATTTCCTGTAAGCGGGCCATTGAGGAGAGCATCCGCCAGAACTTCGATGGGATGCGCCTGAACAATGGCTGTGTGGATGAGGTCATTGCAAAGTATGGATACAAAAGGACCGCGTGGTACTGTCAAACACGATCCAGCAAAAGGATCAGGATGGCCGCTTCAGCCAAGCGAATAAGCAATGGGCCAAGAGAACTTGCATTCCCTCAGATCACTGGCACAACAGCGATTTTGTAGTAGAGAGCCATCCGGCAGTGCTGGATGGCTTTGTCACACAGTATTGCAAGGCGTATCAGGCGCTTGGGCTTTTCGGACCGGAGCACTGCCACCCAGACTCCTTTTCCTCTCTGGACTACGAGGGCAAAGTGCTGGTCCTCTCTCCCGACATCTTGAAAGAGTCCTATTGGAATGAGGGCGCCATGCTCTGGTACGCCCACGACGGCTTTGGATGCAGTCCCCACGCCATTGGGCGCTCCATCCGCTGTACCTGCCTGGGCGACGGGGAGATGACCCGCTGGAACCGGGCGGATTTTATGGGCGTGCTGAAAGATCAGTTTCTGCCGGACTGGGCCGCGGAGAAACTGGCGGAATTAAAAGGCATGGAACAAACGCAAAGTGAGCACCCAGCTATGGGTGATATGACGATGAAGTGAGGAGCAAGAAGAAAATGAGGATTTCTTTTTATACCATTGACGATCTCCGGCTGGGGCATGACCCCAAAGGCGTGACCGGCTGGCGGCTGTCCCAGTTCCTGAACTGGCGGGACGCGCTGGAGCATTACTACAGTT
>BFBT01000006.1 GCA_003112755.1 Lawsonibacter asaccharolyticus
GGGACGTTGACCTCTTTGGCGTAGATGTCCGCCACCTCGCCCACAGTGGAGCAGGAGTTGACGATCAGGTCCGCACCGGAGATCTCCGCCGCCTTGGCGTACAGGGTCATCCGGTCGATGACCGCCTGGCTGGGGCCGCCATTGGCCCGGACATCAGTGAGCAGGGTGCTGTCGGTGATGAATTCCACCCGCACGCCGGGGACCTTCTCCTTCAGGAAGGCGACGGTGTCCTCCCGCTTGGCGAAGCTGGTCTGAAGAATACACACATGAGGTGCTGCCATAGTTGGGTTCATCCTTTCTCACATTTTCTGCACTTCGGGCAGGGACAGCGCCCTGTCCGAAGTGCCTGTCTCTTTTAAACCCTTCCGGGCCACCAGAGCCTTGGCCTTGGCCACGATGGAGTCCACGTCCATGCCGTGGTCCTTGTAGATCAGCTCCGGGTCGCCGGACTCACCAAAGCGGTCCTGGATGCCCACGATCTCCATGGGTACGGGGCAGTTGCCCACCACCACCTCAGCCACGGCGGAGCCCAGTCCGCCGAAGATGGAGTGTCCTCGATGGTCATGATGGCCCCGGTCTCGCCGGCCGCCTTCAGCACGGCCTCCTTGTCCAGAGGCTTGATGGTGGCCATGTCCAGCACCCGGACGCCGATCCCCTGCTCCTTCAGGATGGCGGCCGCGTCCAGCGCCTTCTTCAGCAGGATGCCGGAGACGATCATAGTCATGTCGCTGCCGTTGTCCACCACGGTGTTGGCCTTGCCCCACTCGAACTTGTAGGTGGCGGGGTCATACAGGTCGGCAACCGGGTTGCGGTGCAGACGGACGTACAGGGGGCCGGTGAAATCCACCGCCGCATGGGCCAGGGCCCGGGCCGCCACGGCGTCGGCGGGCTGCACCACGGTCATATTGGGGAAGGAGCGCATGATGGACACGTCTTCAATGGCGGCGTGGGTGGCGCCGTCGCCGCCCACCTGGAGGCCGGCGTGGGTGCCGATGACGGTGACGTTCAGGTTGGGGTAGCAGACGAAGGTACGCACCTGCTCGCAGGCCCGCATGGAGGCGAACACCGCGAAGGTGGCCAGGAACACCTTGTTGCCACAGGCGGCCATGCCGGCGGAGGCGGCCACCAGGTTCTGCTCGGCAATGCCGAAGGAGAACTCCCGCTCGGGGAAATACTTGCCGAACTTCTCCAGACCGCAGGTCTTTGGTGTCGGCGTTACAAACCACAAAATTCTCGTTGGTCTTGGCGATCTCAATGATCTCCTGTCCAAAGGCCATACGGGTGGCAAGAGTCTTTGCCATTACACAACGCCCCCTTCCTTGATTTCCGCAATTGCTTTGACCATCTGCTCGTCGTCAGGCGCGGAGCCGTGCCAGACGGAGTCGTCCTCCATGAAGGAGACGCCCTTGCCCTTGACAGTGCGCATCAGGATGGCAGTGGGGTGGCGCATGGTCTTGGCGGTGTGCAGGGCGGTGAGCACGTCCTTCATATTGTGGCCGTTGACCTCTACCACCTTCCAGCCGAAAGCGCGCCACTTGTCAGCCAGGGGCTCCACCGTCATGATGTCATTGACCCAGCCGTTGATCTGGACGCCGTTGCAGTCCACGATGGCCACCAGGTTCTTCAGGTCGTGGTGGCTGGCTGCCATGGCGGCCTCCCAGACCATGCCCTCCTGGATCTCACCGTCACCCAGCATGACGTAGGTCATGTAGTCCTGGTGATGCAGCTTGCCGGACAGGGCCATGCCCACGCCCACGGACAGGCCGTTGCCCAGGGAGCCGGCGGTCATGTCCACGCCGGGGGTCTTGTTCATGTCCGGATGGCCCTGGAGGATGGAGTGGTACTGACGCAGGGTGTTCAGCTCCTTGGGGTCAAAGTAGCCCCGGCGGGCCAGTGCCGCATAGAGCACCGGGCAGGAGTGGCCTTTGGAGAGGATGAAGCGGTCCCGGTCAGCCCAGCGGGGGTTCTGGGGATCGATATTCAGCACGTGGAAGTACAGGGCGGTCACCATCTCCACCGCGGAGAGAGAGCCGCCGGGGTGTCCAGCCTTGGCGGCGTGGATCATGGAGATGATGTCCTGTCGGATCTGGACGGCCTGCTCTTCCAGCCGTTCCACATCCCGTTGGGTGAAGTAGTTGTGGTTCACCATCGTTCAATCCTTTCTACATCAGTTTTTGTTCTCCCTGGCTCCCAGCCTTTTGCCGGGGCCTGTTTCCTCTTCGCCCATAGACTACCTCCGCCGGCGAAAAAAGTCCAATTCTTGTTTGTGACAGCTGGTATCATTAAAAATGATATCGCATCCCCAAACTTTCTTGACAAGTCCGGGAAAATAGCGGATACTGAGCTTTGGCAGCCCTTCTCCACTCTGGAACGAGCCCCCGCTTTTCCTTTTGATTTGACATTTTGCACAAAACAGATGCTCTCTATTTTGTTGGGTCTGAAAAAACGCTTTTGCCGCCCGCTCCGCCCGCGCGGGACTAGCGGCCATCCCATTGATCGGAGGCATGAAACCATATGGAACTTTACACGCTTCGCTATGTGCTGGCCGTGGCCGATTCGGGGAATTTTTCCCTGGCGCCCAGGCCTGCCACGTGGGACAGCCCGCCCTGTCCAGCAGATCGCCAAGCTGGAGAAGGAACTGGGGTGGCCCTCTTCGCCCGCAATCCCAGGGGGTGCCACCCTGACGGAGGCGGGCAAGGATTTTGTTCTCCGAGCCAGGGAGATCCTTCAGCGCGCCCAGGCCCTCCAGGCGGAGATGTCCTTCTATGCCGGGCTGCGCAAGGGCTCCCTCAACCTGGGCATCATCACCAGCCTCCAGTGCATCAACTTCGGCGGCATGCTCTCCGCCTTCTGCGGCAGTTACCCGACATCTCGGTGAACATCGTTCAGGAGGGGACCCACCGGCTGCTGGAGCTGCTGCTGGACCGGAAGGTGGACTTGGCCTTTCTCAACCGCCCCCTGTCCCAGCTGGCCTCCAGCCTGGAGTTCGTCAAGCTGGGGGAGGACCATTACTCCTTGGCGGTCCCCCGTGTCCACCCCTGGCCGGTCGTGAGGAGGTCAGCCTGCGGGAGCTGCGGGGGGAGCACTTCATCTTCCACCAGACCGGCCAGGTGGCCGCGGAGCTGTGCCTCACCGCCTGCCGCCGGGCGGGCTTTGAGCCGGACATCGTCTGCCGCTCCAGCAGTCCCACCACCAGCCTCTACATGGTCCAGGGCGGGCTTGGGTTGCCTTTCTGCCCTCGGAGGACTTCCGCTCCCATACCCTCTCCGGCGTCCGGGAGATCAAACTGGAGGAGCGGATCGTCAAGGAGGTGGGGGTGGCCTGCGCCGGGACGCGGCCTCCCCCCTGGTGGACGCCGCAGTCCAGTTCGCCCGGGAGTGGGTCAAATGACCGCCCCCTTCTTTTCCTCTTTTCCCCCTGTCCCTCTTGTTGTATAATAGAGCCATTCCACTGAGGAGGTCTTTTCTATGATCACATTGGCACAGCGCATCGAAGCCCTGCGCACCGAACGGGGTCTCAGCCGTCCCGCCCTCTCCCAGGCCCTGGGCTTTCCCAAAAATGCGGCGGAAAAGTTCGAGACCGGCCGCCAGACCCCCACCCGGGAGCAGCAGGAGAAGATGGCCGCCTTTTTCGGGGTCTCCCTCTTCTATCTCCGGGGGGAGAGCAACGACCGCACCCGTCAGGAGACCTGGATGGACGGCGGCTTCCAGGATGAGGAGGAGCCCGCTCCCCGCCCCGCCGCGCCGCCCGGCCCGTCCCCCAGAGCGGCCCCGCCGGCCAGGACCAGGGCACGGTGTCGACGCCTTCTCCACAGCAAGGCGTTCAGGATATGATCCGCGCCGCGGTACAGGAGGCCCTGCGCTCCCCTGAGGGGCAGGATATCCTCACCCAGGCCGTCCGCAAGGAGCTGGCCCGGCAGCGGTGAGCGCCGGCCTGAAATCTGTACAGAAGAGGAGTCTCTATGAACGAAAAGGAAATTTCCGAGATCCGCCGCCGGTTCCGGCCGGACAGGAGCGGCATCTCCCACATCCGCGGATGTTATGTCAATGAAAACCGGGAGATCGTCTCCCAGTTCGACCAGTCCCTGGGGCTTGATGTCCCAGGAGGAGTCGGAAAAGCTGCTGGCCATCCTCCGGCGCACCCTGTCCGGCACCCTGGGCAAAAACTGGCGGACATCACCTTCTCCACCCAGCAGGTGGTGGACAGCGAGGAGCACCGGCTCCTCATGGCCCTGCGGGGCTCCTCCCTGGCGGACGAAGAGGCCGTGCAGGCCCTGTTCCAGCGGGTCATCTCCTCCCTCACCCTGGAGGGGAAACTATCTCATCCTCCTGGCCCACGACACCTACGACGTCCCCTACCGGGCCAAAGACGGGGAGCGGATGGACGACGCCTCCGACCAGGTGTCTCCTACATCCTGTGCTCCATCTGCCCGGTGAAGCTGACCAAGCCCGCCCTGAGCTACTTTGTCTATGAAAATGCCTTCCACGACCTGAAGGCGGACTGGGTCGTCTCTCCGCCGGAGGCAGGCTTCCTCTTCCCCGCTTTGACGAGCGCACCCACCAACCTCTATAATGCCCTCTACTACTCCCGGGACATCGGGGAGAACCACCCGGAGCTCATTGACGCCCTGTTCCGCACCCCTCTCCCATGCCTGCCGCCGTCCAGAAGGAGACCTTTGAGTCCCTCCTGGGGGAGACGCTGGCGGAGGATTGCAGCTATCACGTGTCCAGGCCGTCCACAGCCAGCTGCGGGACATGATCGAAGAGCACAAGGCCAGCAAGGAGGAGCAGCCCCTCCTGCTCTCCAAGGGGAGGTGCGGTCCGTCCTGTCTCCTGCGGCGTGGCCGCCCCCCATGTGGATGCCTTTGAGGCCCAGTATGACCAGGCCTTCGGCCCGGAGGCCGGCCTGAGCCCCCGCAATCTGGTGGACCCCAAGCAGCTGGAGGTCCGCACTCCCGACGTCACATCCACGTCAACCGGAGCGCAGCGACCTGGTGGGACCCGCATGATTGAGGGCACCGGTACATCCTCATCCGGGCCAACGAGGGCGTGGAGGTCAACGGCGTCAGCATCCAGATCTCCTGAAACTGTCGAAAAAGCGAGAGCGGCCCCTCTGTTCCAGAGGGGCCGCTCCTTTGCTTGTCCGTCTATTCGATATGCAGCTCCAGCACCTGCTCGGAGGAGAAGTCCTCGATCTGGAGGTAGTACTCCGCGCAGTCCAGCAGGGCCTTCATGGGGACAATGCCCACCACCTCGCTGCCCACCACCCGGACGCCATAGCGCCGGGCCTCCATCTTCACCATCTCAAAGACACTGTAAATGGAACTTTTGGTGTAGTCGGTCAGGTTCATGGTCACCTGAGCCAGGTTCCGCTCCTCCAGGGCGATGCCCATGGCCTTCACATAGTGCAGGCCGCCGCCGATGTTCCGCACCCGGCGGGCGATCTGCCGGGCGATCTCCACATTGGGGGTGTCCAGGTTGATGTTGAAGCAGATCAGAGGCATCCGGGCCCCGATGGCGGTGGCCCCGCCAGTGGGGTGGATGGTATCCGGCCGAAGTCCGGCTTCCACAGGGGGTCCTTCATCTTCTCCGCCAGCCCCTCGAACTGTCCCTTGCGGATGTTGGCAGGTCCACCCGGTGGGGGGCAGTGGCAGACTCTCATAGAGGTAGAAAGGGCTGTCCGTAGAGCAGAGCGGCTTCCTGTGCTATCTCCCGGGCCAGCTGGTCCGCCTCCTGAATGTGCATCCCGCACCGGGATGAAGGGATCACGTCCACGCAGCCGATGCGGGGATGCTGCCCCTCGTGCCGGGTCATATCGATCAGCTCCACCGCCGTGCCGATGGCCTCCACCATGGCCCGCTTCAGGGGCTCCGGTGGCCCAGCACCGTCACCAGCAGCGGTTGTGGTCTGGGTCTGTGGAGTAGTCCAGCAGCTTCACTCCCGGCTTGGCCCGGAAGGAGTCCACGATGCGTCCACCTTCTTCAGGTCCCGCCCTCGCTGAAATTGGGGACGGATTCGATCCATTTATCCAGCTTCATGTCTCTCTCCTCTCTCTGTCCTGGGCCACGGGACGCCCCCCTCTTTTACCTTTTTATATTATTATTATAGTGTTTTCCCCTCCCCCTGGCAAGGCAAAAACGCGTCCCCGGCAATTTTTGCCCGGGAACAGTTGCACACCCGGCCCCAATCCGATATACTGGACCCAGACCAAAGAGGGGGCTTTCTGATGCTCAATGTGACCATGCTCCAGACCCCCAGCGTCACGCTGGACGGGGTCCGGTCTCCTTCCCTTCAAGCGGGCGGACGCCCTGCTGTACTACATGCTGGTGCGCCGCAGCGCCACCCGGCAGGAGCTCATCTCTCTGCTGGTGGGAGAGCTGCGACGAGGCCACCGGCCTGAAAAAATCTCCGCAACACCTTATATACGCTGAAAAAGACCCTGGGGGGCGACTTTTCCTCTCCCCCAGAAGTCCCTGGTGGTGGTGAACAGCGCCTGGGAGGTGGACTGCGACTACGACCGCTTCACCCAGCGGGGGGATTTCTCCGCCTACCGAGGCCCTTCCTCCAGGGCTTCGCCGTCAAGCACGCCTTCTCCTTCGACGAGTGGCTGGACCGCACCCGGGAGAAGCTCCACGAGCCAGTATCTGGGCCGGCTGGCCCAGCAGGCCCAGGCCGCCCTGGAGGCCGGCGACCCGGAGGAGGCTGCCCGCTTGGCCACCGAGTATCTGCGGGAGGACCCCTTTGACGAGTCCATGGCCGCCTTCCTCATGGAGCGCCTGCGGGCGGCCCGGAAGTACTCCCGGGCCGCCCAGGTGTACCAGCGGCTGAAGGAGCAGCTCTCCGAGGAGCTGGGTGTGGACCCCCTGGAGAGCACCACCATGCTCTATTACGAGATCATGAACCAGTGGAACGACACCACCCAGGCCCCCGGGGAGGCAGAGGCGCCCCAGGTCCCCGTGGGACGGGAGACCCTCTATGCCGCCCTGCGGGCGGCGGCGGGCTCCTTCGCCGAGGGGCGGTGCGCCGCTGCTCCCAGCTGTTCATCGGGAGGTGGGCTCCGGCAAGAGCGAGCTCATCAGCCACTTCCTCCGCTGGTCCGATCTGTCCGCCCTGCTGGTGCTGCGGTGCGGCTGCCTCCAGTCGGAGGAGGGCCTCCCTCTGGCCCCCTGGGACCGCATCCTGCTGTCCCTGCGGGAGTTCATCCAGGAGGAGCAGCTCTCCCTCCCGGTCCCGGTCCAGGTCCGATTAGGCCAGGCGTTCCCTCTCTTCCGCTCTGAGAACGCCTGGCCGGGCGGAGTCTCCGCCCGGGCGCTGCGCCAGTGGGACCAGGGGCTGGAGGACAGCCTCCTGCTCCTCTTCTCCGCTGTCACCCGCCGGAAAAAGGTGCTCCTGGTGCTGGAGGACCTGCAATGGGCTGACGAGGAGAGCCTGCGTCTGGGGGACGCCCTGCTCCGCCGCCTGGAGGGCAGGGGGCTGATGACCATCCTCACCGCCCGGGACGACCTCTCCCCTCTGCCCTGGCCCGGCTGGAGTCGCTGGAGGCGGACGGCCTGCTCCGCCGCCATCGCCTGCCCCCTCTCACCCCGGAACAGACAGAGGAGCTGCTCCGCAGGGAGCTGGGCGGTGAGGCCGCCCGGCGCATGGCTCCCCAGTTTCACCGGGAGACCGGAGGCACCTCTATCTGCTCACCGAGCTGACCCAGGCCTACCGCCGCAGCGGCGATGTGGAGGCCACCCTCCAGACCCTGGGGATATCCTGATGGACCGGCTCTCCGGCCTGTCCGGAGCGGCCCTCCAGGTGGCCGAGCTCATCTCCCTCTTCTCCGAGGAGGTGCCCAGCCGCCTGCTGCTGGAGCTGATGGACCAGAATGACCGCCTGCTCACCGCCGGTCTGGACGAGCTGCGGGGCCGGGGCATCATCCTGGAGCACCACACCGAGGGGGACCCCACCTACCGCTTTGCCCACCAGCGCATCCGGGAGCTGGTCTACGACCGGCTCTCCTACTCCCAGCGTCAGCCCCTCCACCTCCAGGCCGCCGAGTTGCTCTCCCAGGGGGAGCAGCCCCAGGAGGGGGGCGCCTGCCGCCAGATCGCCCGCCACTTCCAGCTGGCCGGCAGCCGCCTGCGTGCTCTGGAGTACCGCATCCGGGCCTGTGATCTGGACAGCTCCCGGGCCTTCGAGCCCTTCTCCCCCCTGGGGGGAGACGCCCCCGCCCCCCGCTCCCCAGAGGAGCTGGAGGAGCAGACCCAGCAGTTCCTGCGGGAGCTGTCCGCCCTGCGCCGTGAGGGGGCGGACCCCGCAGTCCTGGGCCGTCTGGAGCTGGCCACCGCTCTGATCCAGGGGCGCATCGCCCTGTTCCAGGGGGACAGTGCCCGGGGCAGCGACATCCTGGGCGCCCTCAGCGGCGGCAGCATCCACCCCGACACGGGGGTGCTCATCCGGGCCTGCTACCTGCTGGCCTCCTCCGCCCTCTACCGCCAGGCCACTGAACAGGTGGAGCGCTACACCGCCACCGGCATGCGCCTGCTGGAGCGCACCCGGGACCCGGTCCAGCAGGCCCAGTTCCAGCGGCTTCGGGGCGGCCTGTTCTGTCTCCAGGGCGCCTATGACAAGAGCCGCTACTATCTGCTGGAGGCCATGGACGCTCTGCGGGGACAGCCCCGCTCCACCGCGGTCCGGCTCCAGCTGGCGGCCGTCTACTGTGACTACGGCCGGGTCTGCCGTCAGCGGCTGGAGTACGCCGACGCCTGCTCCTACTATAAGCGGGCCCTCTCCCTGCTGGGAGACCTGCCCTGGCCCGGCGGCGTCTGGGTCTATGTCCATTACGGGCGGGCCGCTTTTGCCCTGGAGGACCATCCCAGGGCCCGTGAGCTGTTTCAGCATGGGTATGACAACGCGAAAGTTTCCGGCGAGCTGTGGGGCCGGACAGCCGCCTCAGCCTACACCGCCTATTATCAGGCCATGGAGGGGGACTACGAGCGGGCGGCGGTCAGCTTGGCCGATGCCCAGTCCTGCCAGCAGCGGCTGAATTCCCCTCTGGAGGGGGTCATCCTCCACTTTGTCTCCATGCACATCCGCAGCCGGCTGGACCTGGAGCAGCGGACGGGCTCCCCCCTCGCCCCTCTGCTCACCTACTCCCCGGAGAGCTACGCCCGGCAGGGGGTCCGCCTGCTTTCCAGCGTCCCCAGCGTATTCGAGGCGGAGCAGCTCTCCCAGAGCCTGCGCAACGGCATCGCCACCCAGCAGCGGTACCGTGCCTCTGAGCTGTACAGCAAAAACAAGCATTTTATGGCGGAATGAGCAGTAACCGCCCCCACATGATCGCCATTTTTATAGATGCGCCTAAAATTTATCGGTGCGTCTTGACAGATGCTCTTCTATGGATATATTATGGACACGCAAAGACGCAGCGGTCCGTTTGGACTGCGGCGTCTTTTTTCAATTTTTAGAATTAGACGTTTTTTAGATGCTCTTTGACTATACTGGCGTCAGAAACGTCTAATTCTGTTCCGGCGAAAGGAGGTCGGCTGGCCGGGGCAGTGTTTCGGTCCGTAAGGAGAGCGGTCCGAGGAAAAAAGAGAATCAATGGGAGGGTAACATTATGTCATTTGAAACTGTGGAAAACGTCCTCAACATCAACACCGACGCAATCATGACCCTGGCAATGGCTTCCATTCTTCTGCTGATCGGTTACGCGATCAAAAACAAGGTCAACTTCCTGGCCAAGTACTGTATCCCTGCTCCCGTCATTGGCGGCTTCATCTTTATGTTCATCACCTTCGCCGGCCACACCACTGGTACTTTTACCTTCAACTTCACCAACACCTTCCAGGACCCCTTCATGCTGGCTTTCTTCACCACCGTGGGTCTGGGCGCCAGCTTCTCCCTGCTGAAGAAGGGCGGCATCCTGCTGATCGTCTACTGGCTGTGCGCCGGTGTGATCTCCATCTTCCAGAACATCATCGGCATCGCAGTGGGCACCGCGGTAGGTCTGGAGGCCCCCTACGCCCTGCTGTCTTCCGCCATCTCCATGATCGGCGGCCACGGAGCAGCCGGCTCTTACGGCTCCACCTTTGAGAGCCTGGGCTACTCCGCCGCTATGGGCGTGGGCGCCGCCGCCGCCACCTTCGGCCTGATCTCCGGCGTGCTTGTGGGCGGACCTCTGGGCCGCCGCCTCATCGTCAAGTATGACCTGAAGCCCGAGGAGCATCAGGCCAACTACGATGATATCAAGAGCGTCAATGCCGCCGGCAAGGAGCCTCTCTCCGCTCTGGACGTCATCAAGAACGTGGTCGTCATCATCGTGTGCATGGCCCTGGGCACCATGGTGTCTGGATGGGTCAGCAAGCTGATCGGGATGTCCTTCCCCAACTATGTGGGCGCCATGTTCGTGGCTGTCATCGTCCGCAACCTCAACGACACCTTCCACTTCTACAAGTTCTCCTTCCCCCTGGTGGACGGCATCGGCGACGTGATGCTCAACCTGTACCTGGCTCTGGCCCTGATGACGCTGAAGCTGTGGGAGCTGGCCAGCCTGATGGGCGGCGTGCTTCTCATCGTCATCTGCCAGGTGGTGTTCATCGTTACGGTGTCCTACTTCGTGATCTTCCGCATCCTGGGCAAGAGCTATGACGCCGCCGTCATGTGCTCCGGCCTGTGCGGCCACGGCCTGGGCGCCACCCCCACCGCCATCGTCAACATGACCGCCGTCACTGAGCGGTACGGCATGTCCAGCCGGGCCTTCATGGTGGTCCCCATCGTGGGCGCCTTCCTGGTGGACCTCATCTATCAGCCCCAGACCATCGCTTTCATCAAGTTCTTTGTCCCCGCCGCCTCTAATCTGGTGGGCTGATCCTTTCAAGCGCTACATCTCAAAACATTTTTGATACCGATATTTTAAGGAGGAATTTCTTATGTCCAAGCTTGTAGAATGCATCCCCAATTTCAGCTGCAGCAAGGAGAAGGACGAGGCCGCCTATAACGCCCTGGTGGAAGTGGCCAACAGCGTGCCCGGCTGCACCCTGTTCGACGCCCAGACCGACGGCAACCACAACCGCTGTGTGTTCACCATGATCGGCTCCCCCGAGGCCATCGAGGAGGTCGCCTTCCAGCTGACCAAGAAGGCTTCCGAGGTCATCGACATGACCAAGCATGTGGGCGAGCACTCCCGCATGGGCGCCACCGACGTCATCCCCTTCGTCCCCACCATGGGCGTCACCGTGGAGGAGTGCGTGGAGATGTCCAAGCGCCTGGGTCAGCGGATCTGGGACGAGCTGAAGATCCCCAGCTTCCTGTATGAGGACTCCGCCACCCGTCCCGAGCGCCGCAATCTGGCCACCTGCCGCAAGGGGCAGTTCGAGGGCATGCCCGAGAAGCTGCTCCAGCCCGAGTGGGCCCCCGACTTCGGCGAGCGGAAGATCCATCCCACCGCCGGCATCACCGCCATCGGCGCCCGCATGCCCCTGGTGGCCTTCAACGTGAACCTGGCCACCTCCGACGTGGAGATCGCCAAGAAGATCGCCAAGGTCATCCGCGGCTCCTCCGGCGGCTTCCGCAGCTGCAAGGCCATGGGCTTCATGCTGGAGGACCGGGGCATCGCTCAGGTCTCCATGAACATGGTCAACTATGAGGACACCCCTCTGTATGTGGTCTATGAGATGATCCGCTCCCTGGCCGAGCGCTACGGCACCTATATCGTGGACAGCGAGATCGTGGGCCTGACCCCGCCAAGGCCATGATCGACTGCGCTGAGTTCTATCTGAAGGCCCGTGACTTCGACTGCCACAATCAGATCATGGAGTACCACCTGATCGGCATGGAATAAGCCGTTCTGACAAAAGGAGAATCGACTGTTATGAAGCTTGTGGAAATGAAGGTCAATGAGTTCGTGGACCTGATGGCCTCCGATGAACCCGCGCCCGGCGGCGGCTCCGCCGCCGCGCTGGAGGGCGCCCTGGGCGCCGCCCTCACCGCTATGGTGTGCGCCCTCACCGTGGGAAAGAAGAAGTACGCCGACGTGCAGGAGCTGGCCATCGAGTCCCAGAAGAAGGGGAACGAGCTCAAGGCTCAGTTCGTGGACGTGATCGACCGGGATACCGAGGCGTTCAACGCCGTCAGCGCCGTGTTCGCCATGCCCAAGGACACCGACGAGGAGAAGGCCGCCCGCAAGGCCGCCATGCAGGAGGCCCTGAAGGGCTGCACCAAGACCCCCTTTGAGATGATGGAGCTGGCCTGCCAGGCCCTGGAGCTGACCCGCTCCGTGGTGGGCAAGCTCAACGCCAGCGCCGCCAGCGACCTGGGCTGCGCCGCCCTGAGCCTCAAGGCCGCCATCCAGGGCGCCTGGCTCAACGTGCTCATCAACATCGGCGGTATCCAGGACCAGGCCTTTGCCGACGAGTACCGCCAGAAGGGCCAGGCCCTGCTGGACAAGGCCCTGCCTCTGGCCGACGCCATCTACCAGGAGGTCCTGGAGTCCCTGTGATCCCCCTCCCATGAATCACCGACGGGACGCCCCCGCGGCGTGAACCGCCGCGGGGGCGTCCTCGTTCAGAAAGGAGTCCCCATGGCACCCCATATCACTCACCTCACCCAGGCAGACTACCAGATCAGTCAGTGGTCCGGCGGGACCACCACCCAGATCGCCATCGCCCCCAGGGGGCCCTCTATGCGGACCGGGACTTCCTCTGGCGGCTGAGCTCCGCCACCGTGGACTTGGACGAGTCCGACTTCACCCCCCTCCCCGACTACCACCGGCTCATTGCCCCTCTCCGGGGAGAGATGGAACTGACCCACGACGGCGGCCCCCTCATCTCCCTGGCCCCCTATCAGGTCCACGCCTTCGACGGCGGGGCGGACACCCACTCCCGGGGCCGCTGCGTGGACTTCAACCTGATGCTGCGCAAGGACAGATGCGTCGGCAGTGTCTCCCCCCTGCGCACCAGCGGCGGCCCCGTCAGCTTCTCCGCCGAACCCGGCTCCTCCACCCTCATCCTCTACTGCGCGGAGGGGAGCGGCACCTTGACTTTCGCTGGGGAATCGAGTACCATTTCCTCAGGAGAAGCCGTTCTGATCCAGGACCCCGGCAGCGCTCCGCTGCACCTGGACTGCCCGGGCCCGGCCTCCTTTATGGCGGCCCAGGTCCGTTCCCTCCCTTAACTTCTAACTTCATAGACATCCACGATAAATCATAAAAGAAGGAGACTGATTCCCATGGAAATCAAGAGCGACATTGAAATTGCACAGAGCTGTGAAATGAAAAACATCCGGGAGATCGCGGCCACGGCGGGCGTGGACGAGAAGTACCTGGAGATGTACGGCAACTACAAGGCAAAGGTGGACTACAAGCTGCTCAACGAGACCCAGGCTCAGGACGGCAAGCTGATCCTGGTCACCGCCATCACCCCCACCCCTGCGGGCGAGGGCAAGACCACCACCTCCGTAGGGCTGGCGGACGGCCTGCGGAAGCTGGGCAAGAAGTCCGTGGTCGCCCTGCGTGAGCCCTCCCTGGGCCCTGTGTTCGGCGTCAAGGGCGGTGCGGCCGGCGGCGGCTGGGCCCAGGTGGTGCCCATGGAGGACATCAACCTCCACTTCACCGGCGACTTCCACGCCATCGGCGCGGCGAACAACCTGATGGCCGCCATGCTGGACAACCATATCCAGCAGGGCAATGCCCTGGGCATCGATGTCAAGCAGATCACCTGGAAGCGCGCGGTGGACATGAACGACCGCCAGCTGCGCCACATCGTGGACGGCCTGGGAGGCAAGGCCCAGGGCGTGCCCCGTGAGGACGGCTTTGAGATCACCGTGGCCAGCGAGATCATGGCCGTGCTGTGCCTGTCCACCAGCATCACCGACCTGAAGGAGAAGCTGGGCCGGATGATCGTGGCCTACACCTATGACGGCAAGCCCGTCACCGCCCATGACCTGAAGGCCGAGGGCGCCATGGCCGCCCTGCTGAAGGACGCTCTGAAGCCCAACCTGGTCCAGACCCTGGAGGGCACCCCTGCCTTCATCCACGGCGGCCCCTTCGCCAACATCGCTCACGGCTGCAACTCCATCATCGCCACCCGCATGGCCCTGAAGCTGGGGGACTACGCAGTCACGGAGGCCGGCTTCGCCGCCGACCTGGGCGCAGAGAAGTTCATCGACATCAAGTGCCGCAAGGCCGGCCTGAAGCCCTCCGCCGTGGTGATCGTGGCCACCGTGCGGGCGCTGAAGTACCACGGCGGCGTGCCCAAGCCCGAGCTGAACCAGGAGAACCTGGAGGCGCTGGAGAAGGGCCTGCCCAACCTGCTGCAGCACGTGGACAACGTGAAGAACGTGTACGGCCTGCCCTGCGTGGTGGCCATCAACGCCTTCCCCACCGACACCAAGGCCGAGCTGGACCTGGTGGAGAGGAAGTGCAATGAGCTGGGCGTCAATGTGGCCCTGTCCGAGGTGTGGGCCAAGGGCGGCGAGGGCGGCAAGGCCCTGGCCGAGGAGGTCATCCGCCTGTGCGAGCAGCCCAGCCACTTCCAGTTCGTGTATGATACCCAGGCCTCCATCCAGGAGAAGCTAGACACCATTGTGAAGAAGGTGTATCACGGCGAGCGGGTGGTGCTCACCGCCAACGCCAAGAAGCAGGCCCAGCAGCTCACCGACCTGGGCTTCGGCGACCTGCCCATCTGCATGGCCAAGACCCAGTACTCCTTCTCCGACGACCAGACCCTGCTGGGCGCGCCCAGCGGCTTCGAGGTCACGGTGCGCAATCTGAAGGTCTCCGCCGGCGCCGGCTTCATCGTGGCCCTCACCGGCGATATCATGACCATGCCCGGCCTGCCCAAAGTCCCCTCTGCCGAGAAGATCGACGTAGACGAGAACGGCAAGATCACCGGCCTGTTCTGAGCATATGACCACATGCAGGGGGAGGCGCACGCCGCCTCCCCCTGCCCGAATCACCAAAAGGAGGAGACCCATGGCAGTTTTGCTCAGCGGAAAACCGGTGGCGGAACACATGTGCCGGGACATCCGGCTCCGCTGTGAGAAGCTCTCCCGCCGCGGCGTCACTCCCACCCTGGGCATCGTCCGGGTGGGACGCCGGGAGGAGGACATCGCTTATGAGCGGGGGGCTATCCGCCGGGCGGAAAGCCTGAACATCGCCGTCCGGCGCTTCCTGCTGCCCGCGGACGCCTCACAGCAGGAGCTGATCCAGACCCTGCGGACAGTGAACGAGGACAGCTCCATCCACGGCTGCCTGCTATTCCGCCCCCTGCCGCCCCATCTGGACACCGAGGCGGTGACCAGCGTCCTGGCCCCGGAGAAAGACATCGACGCCATCACCACCGCCTCCATGGGCGGCCTGCTCACCAAGAGTGACATCGGCTTTCCCCCCTGCACCGCCACCGCCTGCCTGGAACTGCTCCACTACTATGATATCCCCTTGAAAGGCAAGAAGATCGCTATGATCGGCAAAAGCGCCACCGTGGGCCTGCCCACCGCCCTGCTGCTGATGAAGGAGGAGGCCACCGTCTCCGTCTGTCACATCTTCACAGACAAGGAGGACACCCGCAGCTTCTGCCAGGACGCCGACATCATCATCTCCGCCGCCGGCTGCCTGGACCTGATCCGGGCCGACTATGTGCGCCCGGGCCAGGTGGTGGTAGATGTGGGCGTCAACATCGGCCCGGACGGCGCCATGCATGGGGACGTGGCCTTTGACGAGGTGGAGCCCATCGTGGCTGCCATCACGCCGGTCCCCGGAGGCGTGGGCGCGGTGACCTCCACCGTGCTGGCCCTGCATGTGGCCCAGGCGGCCTGCCGGTCTCTGGAACAAAGGAGATCATGAACAACTACCTCTCCCCCGCAGAATTGCTCGCCTCGTACAGTGCGGCGGGCGTCAGGAAAATGGAGCGCTCCGCCGCCAGCCTGCTCCTGCTGGGAGCGCTGGCCGGGGCCATCATCGCCATCGCCGCGGCCGCCACCAACACGGCGGTCTACGGCATCTCAGACACCTGGACCGTCCGGACCATCTGCGGCCTGCTCTTCCCCTTCGGTCTGGGGCTGGTCGTCGTCACCGGTGCGGAGCTGTTCACCGGAAACTGCATGCTCCCCCTCACTCTGTTGGAGAAAAAGGGGGGATCGGCGGTCCTGATGGTGCGCAACTGGGCGCTGGTCTTTGCCGGGAACGCTCTGGGCTCGCTGCTGGTGGCCTGGCTGTGTGTCTCCTGCGGCCAGCTGGACTACTCCGCCGGGGCCCTGGCCGTATACACCATCCGGGTCGGGGCCGCGAAATGCGCCCTTCCCTTCGGCAGCGCCTTGGGCCTGGGCGTGCTGTGCAACCTGCTGGTCTGTCTGGGGGTGCTGGCCGCCGCCTCCGCCCGGGAGACACCGGGCCGCCTGATGGGCGCCTTTCTTCCGGTCTGCTTTTTCGTCTTGTGCGGCTTTGAGCACTCCGTTGCCAACCTCTATTACATCGGCGCGGCCCTAATGGCCGCCGCTGTCCCCCAGTACGCCTCGCTGGCAGCAGCCGCGGGCGTCGATCTGGCCCCTCTCACCCTGACCGGGGCCGCCTCCAACCTGGTCCCCGTCACCCTGGGCAACATCCTGGGGGGTGCCGGGCTGGCCTTGCTCCTTTGGTATTGTCACTTAAAGCAGGGAGGGACTCCTTCATGACAGGACAGGAAGCCATTGAACTGATCCATCAGCGGGCCTGGACCGGCCGGAAGCCGGGCCTGGAGCGTACCCAGGCACTGCTGGCCAGCCTGGGCAATCCTGAGCGCCGCCTGCGCTTCGTCCACATCACCGGGACCAATGGCAAGGGGTCCACCGCGGCCATGACAGCCTCCATCCTGGCTCAGGCTGGGCTGCGCGCTGGCCTGTTCACCTCTCCCCACCTTTACCGCTTCCACGAGCGGATGCAGGTCAACGGGGCACCCATCCCGGATGAAGTCCTGGGCCGCCTCACCCAGCAGGTGCTGGAGGTGGCGGAGGGGATGTCCGATCCCCCCACCGAGTTCGAGCTGATGACCGCGGTGGGCATGGAGTTCTTTTTGGAGGAGCAGTGTGACATCGTGGTGCTGGAGGTGGGTCTGGGCGGCCGCCTGGACTCCACCAACGTGATCCCCGCCCCGGAGGCGGCGGTCATCACCAACATCGGCCTGGAGCACACCCAGGAGCTGGGCGGCACCCTCACTCTCATCGCCCGGGAGAAGTCCGGCATCCTCAAGCCGGGCTGCCGGGCCGTCCTCTACCGCCAGAGCGATGAGGTCACCCAGGTGATCCAGTCCGTCTGCCGCCAGCTGGACATCCCCCTGCGTCAGACCGACCCCCAGGAGCTGGAGGTCCTCTCCTCCGGTCTGGAGGGCCAGGACTTCCGCTACCGGGGCCGTGGCCCCTACCGCCTCTCCCTGCTGGGCAGCTACCAGCTCTCCAACGCCATCACCGCCCTGGAGGTAGTGCAGGCACTCCGGGATGCCGGCTGGACCATCCCGGAGGAGGCGGCAGTCCGGGGGCTGGCCGCGGCCCAGTGGCCCGGCCGCCTGGAGCTGGCCCGCCGCTCCCCCGACTTCATCGTGGACGGCGGCCACAACCCCCAGTGCGTGGACGCCCTTGCCGCCGCCCTGGAGAGCCTCTACCCCGGTCGGAAGCTCATTTTCCTCTCCGGTGTCCTGGCCGATAAGGACTGGCATTCCATGTTCCGCCGTGTCCTCCCCCTGGCAAAGGCCTTTGTGGCGGTGACACCGGACAGCCCCCGGGCCCTCCCCGCCGCCGAGCTGGCGGCCTGGCTGGCCCAGTTCTCCATCCCGGTCTCCGTCCAGGAGACCCTGGACCAGGGGGTGGACACCGCCCTGGCCCTGGCCGGCCCGGAGGACGTGATCTGCGCCTGGGGCTCCCTCTACTCCGTAGGGGAGATCCGCCACCATCTGGGGCTGTGCTGACCCCTCCCCCGTTTTCCCAGCGACCATACACAGAATAGGAGTACCGCGTCAAGTGCCGGCGGATGGGAAGTGGCCGCCGGACGAAAAGGCAGCTGTCTTGCGGTGGTGCTCCGCTTCCGCTGTCGTATCAGGGTATCCTTTTACGGCAACTGAAGAGGAAACCGCTGAGAGGCTCTCTCAGCCCGTGAAAGGAAGAGATAAATGAAAGCTCAGAAAAACACCAAGATCATGGTCACCTGCGCCCTTCTGGTGGCCCTCCAGGTCATCCTGGCCCGGTTCCTCTCCATCAACACCACCTTCGTGGTGGTCAACTTCTCCTTCCTGGCCGTCGCCCTGTCCGGCATCCTTTTCGGCCCCCTGTGGGCTCTGGCCGTGGGCGCGGTAAGCGACTTGATCGGCGCCACCCTCTTCCCCTTCGGCGCCTTCTTCCCCGGCTTCACTGTCACCGCCGGACTGGTGGGACTGATCTACGGCCTGTTCCTCCACCAGAAGGGGGAGGGCTTCCATGGACGCGCTCTCTGGCTGCGGGTGGTGGGCGCCTCCCTGTGCGCCAGCCTGACCCGGCTCGTGCTCAACAGCGTCTGGCTCTACATCATGTACGGCAAAGGCCTGTTCGGCATGCTTCCCGCCCGCTTCACCGAGACTATCTGCATGGTGGCGGCCCAGATCCTGCTGATCCCGGTGCTGCTCTCCCTCTCCCGCCAGCTGACCCGCCGGGGCGCTTTCCCCGCCTGAGGGCCTTCCCCTCTCTCCACCGCCAAAAGGGACCGGCGCGGAGCCTGTGGCTCCGCGCCGGTCCCTTTTACAGGAGGCATCACCGGTCCTCCGCTGTCAGGGCCGCCCTGCCGTCTCCCTCCCCAGATGTTGCCGCCGGGACGCCCCCCGGGACAAAGCAGGCGATCAGGCCCAGACACAGCAGCAACGCGGCCACGGTGGTCACCACGCGATAACGCACGAGTATCCCCCCTGTCCCTTGATGCTCTTCTGGGGCCAGTATAACAGGAGAAGCTGAAATTACTCTGAATTTTTCAGGGCATTTTCAGTTTTTTGTGGTATAGTGAGAAAAAACAGAGCCCAATTTGGAAAGGAGGCCCACTATGCGTATCCTGATCGTGGAGGACGAGGTCCGGCTGGCGGAGGCCCTGGCCCAGATCATGGCAGAGCAGAAATATCAGGTGGACCAGGTCCACAACGGTGCCGACGGCCTGGATTATGCGCTCACCGCCCAGTACGATGTCATCGTCCTGGATGTGATGCTGCCCAAGCTGGACGGGCTGGAGGTGGCCCGCCGCCTCCGCTCCGCCCACGTGTCCACTCCCATCCTCATGCTCACCGCCCGTGACGAGATCTCCGACAAAGTGAAGGGCCTGGACTGTGGGGCGGACGACTACATGACCAAGCCCTTTGACACCTCCGAGCTGCTGGCCCGAGTCCGGGCCCTCACCCGCCGCCAGGGGGAGGTGGTGTCCGAGGAGCTGGCCTTCGGAGACCTGTCCCTCCACCTCTCCTCCCACTGCCTGCGCCGGGGAGACAAGTCGGTGCGGCTGGGCTTCAAGGAGTTCGAGGTGCTGCGTCTGCTTCTCCAGAACGCCAAGCTGGTCACCCCCAAGGACGACATCATTGCCAAGGTGTGGGGGCTGGACTCGGAGGCGGAGGACAACAATGTGGAGGTGTACATCTCCTTCCTGCGGAAGAAGCTGTCCTTCCTGGCCTCCCAGGTCTCCATCGGCACCGTGCGGAAGGTGGGCTATTTCCTCACTACCTCGGATGAGCCCGGCAGCTTTGGCGGAGGGGGCATGCCATGATCCGTACCCTGCGGCGCAAATTTATTCTGGTGAACATGCTGCTGGTGTCCCTGGTCCTCCTTATGGTCTTTGGGGTCTTTATGGCAAGCAGTGCTCAACGCCTGAAGGACCAGAGCCTGCTGGCCATGCGTGCCGCCCTGATGTGGGGAGAGGAAGGCAGTCCCCTCCGGCCGGAGATCGCTTTTCCCCTGGATGGGTCCCGCCGCCCCTCCAGCGGCCAGGGCGCTCAGCGCTCCCTGCTCCCGGTGTTCACCGTCACAGTGGAGGACGGTGTGGTCACCGCTATCAACGACGGAGACCAAGTGGATGTCTCTCCGGAAGTGGCCCAACAGGCCGCCCAGGCCGCTCTGGAGGACGGCCGCCGGGATGGCACCGTCTCCTCCCTCCGCTATCTCCGGGAGGATGCGGAGGGAGGCGCGGTCCGCTTGGCCTTTGCTGACCGGACCTGGGAGCGGGAAAATCTTCTGGCCCTGCTGCGGACGTGCCTGCTGGTGGGGCTGCTGGGGCTGGCCTGTTTCTTCGTCATCTCCCTGCTCCTCTCCACCCTGGCCTTACGCCCCGCCGAGCGGTCCTGGCAGCAGCAGAAGCAGTTCGTAGCCGACGCCTCCCACGAGTTGAAGACCCCCCTCACTGTCATCCTGGCCAACGCCGGCATCCTCCTGGCCCACTCCGGAGACATGGCTGATGGACAGCGCAAGTGGGTGGAGTACATCCAGGCAGAGGCCCAGCGGATGAAGTCACTGGTGGAGGACCTGCTCTTCCTGGCCCGCTCTGATGACCGGCGCTCTCCCCTCCGTCTCCAGACGGTGTCCTTCAGCGACCTGGCCTGGGAGGCCCTGCTCCCCTTTGAGTCGGTGGCCTTTGAGGCCGGCGTGGCCCTGGACAGCCAGATCACGCCTGATCTGGAGCTCCTGGGCGATCCGGAGCAGCTGCGCCGCCTGGTGGCCATTCTGGTGGACAACGCGGTCAAGTATGCCGGGCCCCGCGGCTCGGCCTCACTGATCCTCCGCCCCCAGGGAGACGAGGCAGTCCTCTCCGTCCACAACACCGGCGAGCCCATCCCTCCGGAGCATCTGCCCCGCCTGTTCGAGCGCTTCTACCGCACTGACAGCGACCGGGCCAGGAGCCAGGGGGGCTACGGTCTGGGGCTGTCCATCGCCAAGAGCATCGTAGACGGCCATCGGGGCCGGATCTCCGTCTCCAGCTCCGCCATCTCCGGCACCCTCTTCACCGTCAGGCTGCCCCTGCCCGGCCGCGGCCTGGGTCACCTCCGGACCCGCTCCCTGGGGTGAATGGCCCGCCGTTTCTGCATGGTGAAAAAAGCGGAGATTTCTCTTGACAGCCCCAGGGGAAGATGATAAAATCCGTAAATACAAAGGGGAGTAGTCGGCGCGGTTCCCGCGCGGAAAGGCCAACAAGCATGGATGGAGCTTGTTCCATTCTGGTTTTTCCTGAAATGACCAGACCTGCGTTCCAATGGGAACGCAGGTCTTTTTTTGCGGGCTGTCTGCCGGGCGCGGGCCGATTTTTCTCCGAAAGGGTACACATACTATAAAGAAATGGAGGAAGAAAGCATGGAATTTCTTTGGGAGGGGCTTCTGTCTATCACATGGCAGCAGCTGCTGATGTACGTCGTGGGCGGCCTTTTGATCTGGCTGGCCATCGAGAAGGGGTTTGAGCCCGCCCTGCTGCTGCCCATGGGCTTCGGCGCCATCCTGGTCAACCTGCCCCTGTCCGGCGTCATCAATCAGTTCAGCGAGGGCGTGGGTGAGACCCACGGCATCATCCAGTGGCTCTTTGAGGTTGGCATCGAGGCCAGCGAGGCCTTCCCCATCCTGCTCTTCATCGGCATCGGCGCTATGATCGACTTCGGTCCCCTGCTGGCCAACCCCAAGCTGTTCCTGTGCGGCGCCGCCGCCCAGGCCGGTATTTTCCTCACCATCCTCCTGGCTGCGGCCCTGGGCTTTGACCTGAAGGACGCCGCCTCCATCGGCATCATCGGCGCCGCAGACGGCCCCACCTCTATCCTGGTCTCCCAGATCCTCGACTCCCGCTATGTGGGGGCCATCGCAGTGGCTGCCTACTCCTATATGGCTCTGGTACCCATCATCCAGCCCTTTGCCATCAAGCTGGTCACCACCAAGAAGGAGCGGGCCATGCGCATGCCCTACCGGGCCCAGGGCGTATCCAAGCGCCTGCGCATCCTCTTCCCCATCGTGGTCTCCGTCATCGCCGGCCTGGTGGCTCCCTCCTCCGTGGCGCTGGTAGGCTTCCTCATGTTCGGCAACCTGATCCGGGAGTGCGGCGTGCTCACCTCCCTCTCCCAGACCGCCCAGAATGAGCTGGCCAACCTGATCACCCTGCTGCTGGGCATCACCATCGCCTTCTCTATGAAAGCGGATCAGTTCGTCCAGAAGGAGACCATCATGATCATGGGTCTGGGCCTGGTGGCCTTTGTGCTGGACTCCATGGTGGGCGTGCTCTTCGTCAAGGTACTCAACATCTTCACCCCCAAGAACAAGATCAACCCCATGGTGGGTGCGGCCGGCATCTCTGCCTTCCCCATGTCTTCCCGGGTCATCGAGAAGCTGGGTCAGGAGGCCGACTCCCAGAACCACCTGCTGATGCACGCGGTGGCGGCTAACGTCTCCGGCCAGATCGCCTCTGTGGTGGCCGGCGGTGTGGTGCTTCAGTATTTTGCCAACAATCCCATCCTGTGATGGAGTAAAAAGGAGGACATTCGAACATGGAAAATATTACGCATGCTTTGGAAATGATGGGGCAGGGAATGCTGGGCATCTTTGTGGTCCTGGGCGCCATCGCTCTGCTGGTGGCGCTGATGCAGCGCATCGACCACAGGGGAAAGAAAAAATAACAGCGTTTCTCTGAGAGGGAGGCGTGGGATATGCTGACCTGTGTCTCTGTCACAGCCAGTCCTGCACCACATCCTCCAGCACCGTAGGGCTGACCTGCTGCTCCACCAGTGTGGTCATCAGTTCGTCTATGCGCACCGCGCTGGTGGTGATGCCCCGGATCTGCGCGCAGTCTCCGTCCTCTTCCGCGATCTTCACCCCGTACTGTTCGCAGAAGAAGCTCCCCGCCTCCAGCTCGTCCACCAGCAGAAAATAGTGGAGGCGGCGCAGTTTCCCCGCCTCGTCCGTCAAGAATCTTGACGCGATCTTAAGTTCCATCATATTGTGCCCATTTCTCCTTTTTTAAAAATCTATCCACATTATATGGTATGTCTGTGTAGAAAAAAAGGGAAACCCACCGCAGATGCGGTTTCTGTGGAAAAAAGATGCCCGACCGGGAGCGTTTTTGCTCCGGCGGGCATCTTTTTTCCACAGGGGAACCCGCTCCGCGGTCCCGGCATAGGATGGTCCAGTAAACGGCGCACCATCACGCCGGAAGGAGGCTCCATATGGAGGAAGAGTTTGGGACTCTGCAGATCAGAGTCTATACCTCCCGGGCGCAGCTCCCCATCGAGGACGCCACTGTTGTGGTGACCCAGATCAGCCCGACCGGGAAATATCACCTGTTGTCTGTCCAGATCACCGACCGTGAGGGCCGGGTCCAGCCCCTCACCATCCCTGCGCCCCCCCGCTGGGAGAGCACCGGTCCCACCCAGGACATGGTCCCCTTCTCCGTCTGCCAGGTCTGGGCGGAACACCCAGGCTACACCGCCCTGCGGGTGGACGGCGTCCAGATCTTCTCCGGCGAAGAGACCGACCAGGACATGGAGCTCATCCCCTTGGCCGAGGGGCAGCACAGTCTTGTTGACAGCTCCATCCTGAACACCTCCCCTCAGAATCTGTGAGGTGTCCCTATGCCGGTCATCGTCCTTCCTTACATCCCCAGCACCATCACGGTGCATCTGGGCCTGCCCGACCAGTGGGCAGAAAATGTGACGGTCTCTTTCCCCGACTACGTCAAAAACGTAGCCTCCAGTGAGATCTATCCCACCTGGGAGCTCTCCGCGATCCGGGCCAATGTGCTGGCTATCATTTCCTTTGCCCTGAACCGGGTCTATACCGAGTTCTACCCCAGCCGGGGCTACAACTTCCAGATCACCAACACCACCGCCTATGACCAGAAGTTCATTCGGGGAAGGAGCTTCTTCCAGAGCATCAGCGCAGTGGTGGACGAGATCTTCAACGACTACATCCGCCGTCAGGGCTTTGTGGAGCCCCTCTCCGCCAAGTTCTGCAACGGGACCACCTCCACCTGTGACGGGCTCTCCCAGTGGGGCAGCCAGGAGATGGCCCAGACGGGCTACAACTCCATGGAGATCCTCCGCCACTATTACGGGGACGACATCGAGCTGGTGGTCAACGCCCCCATCCAGGACATCACCCAGTCCTATCCCGGCAGCCCCCTGCGGCTGGGCTCTGTGGGGGAGGAGGTGGCCGTGGTCCAGACCAGCCTGAACCGCATCTCCCAGAACTACCCCGCCATCCCCAAGATCCAGCCCGTCACCGGCATCTTCGGGGAAGACACCGAATACTCCGTGCGGCAGTTCCAGCGCATCTTCAACCTGGCGTCAGACGGCGTGGTGGGAAAGGCCACCTGGTATAAGCTGGTCTACCTCTATGTGGGCGTCACCCGGCTCTCTGAGCTGGTCAGCGAAGGGCAGACCTTCTATAAGGTCCAGTTCCAGTACCCTGGCGTCCTCCGAGAGGGGGACACCGGCACCGAGGTTCAGGTCCTCCAGTACATGCTGGCCGTACTGGCTGAATTTGATGAGGTCATCCCCCCGCTGACGGTGGACGGCGTATTCGGCCCCTCCACCGCCAATGCGGTCCAGTCCTTTCAGCGGCAGACTGACCTCCTCCCCGACGGCGTAGTGGGGGAAGCCACCTGGGACGCCCTGTACCGTGAGTTCGCCAGCCTGGAAGCCGTGCTCCAACAGGATGTGGCTCGCTTCCCCTTTCAGGCCTCCGAGCTCATCCCCTCGCTGGTGGACCTGACCCTGGCGGCGGTCAGCGGACACAGTGAGACGCCCCGCTTCGGGCAGCATCCCGGCACCGATCTGCGTTTGGGGCAGTCGGATCAACAGGAGGTGTCCTTGTCATGACCTTACAGCAGCTGGAACGCGAGATGGTGGCCCAGCCCATACGGAGTCTTCAGTATATGCTGAACCGCCTGTCTCTGCGCTATGACTTTCTGCCCGCTCTGGTCCCGGACGGTGTGTTCGGGGAGCGTACCCTGGAGGCGGTGATGCTCTTCCAGCGGGAGCTCCACCCCCCTGTCACCGGCGTGGTGGACCGTGAGACCTGGCAGGCCATTCTGGACGAGTGGCTGGATCTGGAGCGAGAGCTTGCCGATCCCAGACAGATACGTGCTTTCCCTCCCAGTGCTAAAGTTCAGGCCGGTTCCTCCCACAACTACCTTCTCCCGGTACAGGCCATGTTTCAGAGCCTCTCCCATGTCCTGGATGGGCTGGAGCCGGAGTCCATCGACGGCATCCACGATGCTGCTTCGGTCCGGAATACCCAGTGGCTCCAGGAGAAGGCTATGCTGCCCCAGACTGGTGAGCTGGACCGAGAGACCTGGGATATTCTGGCCCGCCTCTATGAGCTCTTTGTCATCAGCCACATCGATCTGCGCCGCTACCCGGAGAACCGCCTGGCAGGCTCCACCCCATCCACCTGAATCCCGGCCTCTCCTTGGCCCGGGCGGGCCGATCCCTCTGCTCGCTCAAAAGTCCCTCTTTTCTCCGGCTCCCAGCGGAAAGCCCTCCGTTTGTCCCCGCTCTCGCGGGCGGGGACAAACAAAAGATCCAGGGAGGGCCAAAAAAGTGTTGACAGGCAGGCCCTTATATGGTATGATACCACTTGCGCTGAAGAGCGCAGTCCCCCATGCGCGAGTGGTGGAATTGGCAGACTCGCTAGATTCAGGTTCTAGTGTGCATTACGCACGTGCGGGTTCAAGTCCCGCCTCGCGCACCAAAAAGCCGCAACAATTTGGATATAGTGGGCTGTAAGTCTACTGTGCCAAGGTGTTGCGGCTTTTTTATTTTCAAAATTTCTGAAGTTCAAAAAAAGATGCCAAACAGGAAATTTTTAAACCGAATGGACTTGAACTCTGGATTTAGACTTTTTGGAACTCAAGGTAACAACGGGCGCCCTTTTTCAAGCCAAAAAGGGCGCTCGAGAACAGAAAAATTATATACGAAAAATAGAGCCCCGGTTTGTTGGTATCAGAAAATCAACAGGCCGGGGTTCTTCGTTTTCCGGCGCAAATGAAAAAGGGCGCTAAGCCCAGGAAAGGACGGAATCAGAATGGACAACACCCAGCACACCTATTTTGCGGAACTTAAACTTGCTCTCCAGAAAGCCGATTACAGCGTACAGCCTGTGGAGGATGGTCTCCTGCCAATCGAATGGAATGACCGCAGACTGTGCCAAGTCACCGAGAGTGGCGACATCCGCTTCCGAACGGATGATACTACAGACCCGGTAGCAGAAGTGGCTCGAGGCTGGGTCACAAATATTGCCAGTGTGGTCAGGGAGTACATGACACTCATCGAGCAGGCCCCAGACCTGAAAGCAAATGGATTGGGCGAGAACTATAAGCTTCTGGCGGAGTTTAACGGCGCTGTGCTTGCCGGTCACCCCGGCAGATACGGAGTTGAGTTTGTCACATGGGAGTGGAGCTACGGTCGAACCGGGCTGTGGCAAGGCCATTACTATGCCCCCGGAAGCGGCCCCAATGGGTACCTGTCCGCAAAACAAGACTTCTGTGTCCGCTCCGGCCTCATGAATCAGCACCGTCTGTTTACCAATGAGCAGCTTGCCGAGGTCTACCGCTGTGTCCGCGAAACATTGGAGTGCGTATATCCCATCACTCCGGAACGGCTGAGGCTGCTGGAGGGTGTGGCAGAGCAGATCAGGTCCGCGGTACCAGATCTGGCGGAACTGGTCAGCCAGTCCAACGAAAGAGAACTGGAGACAATGGCAGAGGAGGAACAACCGGACGTGACAATGCAAATGTAGATCGGGCCTTCTCCTGTACCGTTCAAAAAGGGCGCTAAAAGTGGAAACACGAAAAAGAACCGGAGCAATTGTTATTGTCATCTGCGGGATATATTTTCCCATAGAACTAATGAAACATTTGTGCTATAATCAATGGTATCCCCCAAGTCCAGCGGATGCCTCATGCAAACCGGGAAAGCTCCGCAAAAAGGGCGCTGCCCACGGTCAGGTGGATAGAATGGGCGGCCATCACAGGACACACACTATATCAGGACTTGAAAGGAAGTGACTGGGGCATGAAAGAACGGACCTATGTTTGCTGTGATTTGAAAAGCTTCTATGCCTCGGTGGAATGTGTGGAGCGGGGGCTGGATCCCATGACCACCAATCTGGTGGTAGCGGACAAGCGGCGCACGGAAAAGACGATCTGTCTGGCGGTTACTCCCTCGTTGAAAGCCTATGGGATCTCCGGACGGGCCCGGCTTTTCGAGGTGGTACAGCGGGTAGCCGAGGTCAACGCCCAGCGCAGACGGAATGCGCCCGGACATCAGTTCAGCGGTTCCTCCTGGAATGACCCGGAGGTGCGGCGGGATCCGTCACTGGAGCTGGACTACATTGTGGCCCCGCCCCGGATGGCCCACTATATCGATTGGAGCACGCGGATCTATCAGGTGTATCTGAAATACATTGCCCCGGAGGACATCTATCCATACAGCATTGATGAGGTGTTCATGGACATTACCAATTACCTGGATACCTACAAGATGACAGCACGGGAACTGACCCGGACCATCATCCTGGATATTTTGAAAACTACTGGTATCACCGCCGCGGCGGGAATGGGCACGAACCTGTATCTGGCCAAGGTGTCCATGGACATTGTAGCGAAGCATGTTCATGCGGATAAAGACGGAGTGCGTATAGCCAAGCTGAACGAGATGACATATCGGCGTCTCTTGTGGAGCCATCGCCCGCTCACTGATTTCTGGCGGGTCGGCAAAGGATATGCGGCAAAGCTGGAGGGCTGCGGCCTATATACGATGGGCGACATCGCCCGCTGCTCCATAGGAAAACCGACAGACTACCATAACGAAGAGCAGCTGTACAAACTATTTGGCGTCAACGCCGAACTGCTCATTGATCACGCATGGGGATGGGAGCCTTGTACCATCGCAGATGTAAAAGCGTATAAGCCGGAGCATAAAAGTATCGTCTCCGGCCAAGTGCTCCAGTGCCCCTATACGTTTGAGAAAGCCAGACTGGTCGTGCGGGAGATGGCGGACGCTCTGGCCTTGGACCTGGTGGATAAGGGACTGACCACTAATCAGCTGGTACTCACAGTCGGCTATGATATTGAGAATCTCTCCGTGGAAAATTATCGCTATCAGGGGCCGGTGACCACCGACCGCTACGGGCGGAGGATCCCCAAGCACGCGGTCGGCACAGCAAACTTTGACTACACCTCCTCCGCCAACGATCTGCTGAGAGCGGTTTGCAGCCTCTATGACCGGATTGTGGATCGGGACCTGCTGATCCGCCGGCTGAGCATCAGCGCCAACCGCCTGTTGGATGAATCAGATGTTCCCATGGATGATGGGTATGAACAGATGGATCTTTTCACTGACTATGCGGACAGAGAAAAACAAAAGGAAAAGGCGAGCGCCGCCCATGCGCGGGAGCGGAGGATCCAGGAGGCCATGCTGGATATAAAGAAGAAATATGGGAAGAACGCCATTCTTAAAGGCATGAATCTGGAGGATGGCGCTACCGCAAAGGAACGAAATGAAACCATAGGAGGACATCAGGCATGACGGGACCCTACGACGATATGCTGAACCTGCCGCCCCCCACCTCCAGGCGTCATCCCCGGATGTCCCTCTCGGACCGTGCCGCCCAGTTTGCCCCTTTTGCGGCTTTGAGCGGCCATAGCGCCGCAATCGCGGAAACTGCCCGTTTGACAGAGCAGCGCATAGAGTTGGATGAGGATGTGAAAGCGACTCTGGACCTCAAACAGCAGATGCTGATGGATCGGATTGGTGAACATCCGTATGTGGCGGTGACATGGTTCCAGCCTGACGGAAAAAAAGATGGTGGGCGCTATGTTACAACGACCGGACAATTGAAGCGGCTCGATGAGGTTGAGCGTGCTCTGGTCATGGAGGACAAAACAACGGTCCCCCTGGACGATATCATCAGCATCGACGAGTATCGCAGCTCTGACGTCACTTCCGACCTTTAAGCGGCTCTGTGCCGCAGATAAAGGGCTCAGCTCGGAAAATAAACCAATAGGAAAATGGCCCCGGTGTGATTGGTCAAAACGACCACACCGGGGTTATTTATCTGCCCAATTCAAAAAGGGCGCCAGGTAACTGTATGTAAATCAAAAGGACGAGGCCGTGATCCCGCAACGGGGACCGGCCTTTTTTGGCGCCCTTTTTCGGGATCGCTGCTCGGTCCGGAAAGGACATCAGCATGACAAAATACTTTCTCAAGGACACTCCCCTGGCTGGACTGGAGCGGCAGATGATGACGCCGCCTTATTTCTCTCCCCGCGGAGGAGGGCAAACCATCCTCTGCCGGTTCCGCTACCGGCCGGAGGACGTAGTGTGCAAGCACTGTACGGAGTACCGGCGCGGCGGCTGTACGGAGGAGGTCTGCCCGTGGCTGGAGGAGCGCGTGGAGGCCGGAGCCGTCACCTACGCCTCCCTGGCCGCCGAGTTTTACCGGAAGTGGCGGGAAACAGAACTCGGTGAGCGGATCCGGGAACTCCTCCATGGCAAGCGGGCCATCGCCTACTATGACCACGGCCATGCCAGCCGGCTGGCTCTTTACACCCTATTCCTGGCCAGACGCTGGAGCGATCACCGGGCACTGGCGGCGATGTACCTGCTGACCGCAACGGAAACACTCCGACGCTGCGCCATCCCCCGCGTATTTGATCTCTGGGGCATTGACATCAGGAGCTGGAGCACCGTGCGGACCCTCAGCGAGCAGGAGTATGTGCTGTTCCAGGCCGCAAAGGGGATCTGGCAGAGCCAGAGGACCGTTACCATTCCGGAGCTGTGCGACCGGAAGCTGGTGGAGGACAAGACTTTGGAGTTGATCCTGAATGCCGCTCTGATCGCCCACTACGGCAGGGCCATGCTGGTCTTTGACAGACTGGAGGGCAGAGCATGATACAGGCTGTGCTGCGCAACGCCGCCCACCCGGAATACGGAGAGGCGACCATCCCCTTCCCCATCCCGGAGGAGGAATACGGCCACTGTCTGGAGCTGCTGGAGGCGCTGGAGATTGGAAATGCCGTCAACCGTGACTGCAAGGTACAGGAGATTCAAGAGGGGCCGCCCATCCTGAAGCGGCTGGAGGGGAGCAGGGTCAATCTGGATGAGCTGGACTATCTGGCCAAGCGGCTGGACAGCTTCACGGACCAGGAGCTGGCACAGTTCCAAAGTGCGGCTGTCAGCTATGACTATTCCAATATCGTCGACCTCATCAACCTGACCTTCTCCTGTCAGGAGGTCACGGTCATCACGGATTTTTCCGACCTGGAGAGTATTGGACGAAACCACTACATGACCCTAAATGGCGGAAGCGCCAGAATGGAGGAACTGGACAACCTGGACGGGACTGAAACCGCCCTGCTCCTGATAGAGAGCGGAGATGGAGTCATCACCCCCTATGGCGTAGTGTATGACAACTGCATGAGGCTGTCACAAGACTATGACGGGCGCCACCTCCCGGAGTATTACTACACACGCTGCACGGTCTCTGTCATGCTTTCTGCGGATGGACGCCCGGAACAACAGGAAATGCTTTATTTTCCCTGCGCGGAGAGCAAAATCAGCCGTGCTGTGCGGCGGCTGGGCGTAGACAGGCCGGAACAATGTACAGCAACGCTGAAACTTGCCGAGGTCAGCGACACAGTTAGGGGTGTATTTGGGCACGAATGCCCGCTAAATGAGCATCTGGATACCTTGAACGCGCTGACCAGATACCTCCAAGCGTTCGATGGGCAGGTATTGGAGAAGTTTCATACTGTCTTCGACACAGCCTGGCCCCAGACGCCGGAGGAGGTCCTGTCCCTGGCGGAGAATCTCCATGAGTTCACGGTGGTACCGGACATCAGCACCGCGGAGGAATATGGGCGGTATATCATTCGGGAGTCCGGCCATTTTGAGGTGGACCCAAATCTGGAGGACTACATCGACTACCAGAGCTACGGAGAGCGCCGAGTCCGGGAGGAAGGCGGCCTCTTCGGGGACCGGGGCTATGTAGCCTATCTGGGAACAAAGCCGGAAATGAATGAGATCATGGCCCGGAATATTCCGGCAGAGCGGATGGAACAGGGGCCGCAGATGGGAGGACTTACATGATCACATTAAATCTGGCCCGCGGGGGCAACTATGAGAGCGTCCCTCTTCGGCTCCCTACCACCCCTGGCGAGGTGGACGAAGTGTTTGCCGCGCTGGACGCGGCCAGCCGCTATGCCGGAGAAGTCCAGATCATCGGGGTGGACAGCGGCGTCCCCAGCCTCGCCAAGCACCTCAAAGGCGCCGATCTCACCGATCCGGACGCCTTTGACAAGCTGAACCGGCTGGCGGAGAAAATCGACGGCATGGACGAACAGCAGCGGGATATCTTCTCCGGGGCTTTGGACGCGGAGAGCGTTAGCAGCCTGGATGATGTGCTCCGCGTCTCAGACTCGTTGGAGGCGTACACGTTCGTCCCCAATGTGCGGTACGATGAGGAACTGGGCAGATATGTCGTTGTTGCCGGCCAGCTCCATGGCGACCGGCGGTTTCCCGAAGAAGCGTGGCCGTATTTGGACTTTGCCAAAATCGGCGCGGAGTATTTTGCCGGCCACGGCGGCGCCTATACTGTCAGTGGCTATGTGATGCGGCGGGAAGATGGACAGCAGCAAGTGCAGGAGAGTAAATCCATTTTTGAGCTTTATCTGCTCCACGGCCAGATCAGATACCGCCTGGATCTCCCAGCGGAGGAGCTCCAGCTGGATATGACAAAGCGGAGCCTTGGGATCGAGGACTTTGCCCAGGCTGCCATCTACCAGACCAAGTGTGAGATGGAGCCTCTGGCCGGCCTCCTCCCTATGAACTGTGTCAGCGTGGAGAGCGCCAACGAACTGGCGCGGACGATCCGGGAGATGCCAGACGGCGACCTGCTGAAATACCTGGCGGTCCTGTCGGTAGAGCCGCCAGCGGACTTCCCTGGCGCCCTGCGCCTTGCTCTGGAGTTGGACGACTATGAGCGGATCACCGAGGGAAGCTATGAATACGGACAGTCTGTACTCCGGCGTATCGGAGCGGATGAAGAGCTAATCAGCGTCATAGACGGCTATATGGATTTCGAGCAGTTTGGTGAGGACTCCATGAAAGAGGACGGCGTCCGTCAGACGGAGTTTGGCCTGGTGCGCCGCCTGAGCAGCCCTTTTGACGGCCAGACGCCGCTCCAGCAGGTGTTCTGAGCGGGGTGCGGCCATGGGAAAGAAAAATACCGGCTGTGAGTATTTCAACCGCCGCCAAGGGGGTGTGGGATGAGCGGGAAGAAACGGAGGTGGCCCGCGGAGACCAACCTTGCCACCCTGAAGACGCTGGCTCACACACTGCTGTGGTTCGATATCCAGCCCACGAAACTGTCGCCGCTGGTTGTCAAGCACCCTTTTACTGACAGCGGACTGGTCGGTATCCGCAATGAGGACGGCAGCTTGTCGGCTGGAAATCTGCTGGATGATCCCGGCGCGCTCCACTCCTGGAGGGAAAACGTGAGGCAGCAGATCAATGAAGCGGAGACTACCGCGGGGCTGCTCCTGCTGGTCACCAAGCCGTATCGGTTGGGTTACTTGAAATTGGCGGCGCCGTATTTGTGCGAGCAGGACGCGGCCCTGTTTCTCTCGTATGCGTGGATCAGCACAGAGTCCCCCAACGATGACCCGAATCTCAGCAAAAGGAGCCTGCTGGCCATGTTCCGCTCCATCGACCCTCAGATGCTGATGGATGAGGAGGAGCGTGGGCTGTTCCAGAGCCTGGACGATGTGGTAACGGTCTACCGCGGCGTGACCTCCTACAACGCTCAAAATGTCAAGGCACTGTCGTGGACGTTGAACCGTGAGGTTGCTGAGTGGTTTGCTCATCGATTTGGTCAAAATGGCACGGTATATGAGGCGCAGGTCAAAAAAGAGAACATCTATGCCGTATTCCTGGGCAGGAACGAGGAGGAAGTGATCGTGGACCCGGAACACCTCATGGGTCTCTCCCAGCTGCCGGAGCAGGAGCAGGGACAGGGAATGGAGATTTCTATGTAGATACCGAAAAATAGTAGACTTTCCCAGTGACTTGTGGTAATTGTTGTTGCTATAAAATTGGAGGTGATCCTATGAGCATCAACATCAGAACGGACTTCATGCAACATGCCGAGCTGTTTGGGAACCCTGTGCTGTTTACCAATTGGCTGATCCAGCGGGATACGATCCCCAAGGACTGGTACTGCTATGACCTGCGGGGCACGCGGCAGTCCCCCAACGTAAAGATCAGCCTGGTGGACAAAACCGCCAGGTATCATGCCGGCACGGTACTCTCCCCCACCCCCCTCAAGCGGAAGGAAACGGCTTCACGTCGGGTCAACAGTGCGTTCCACCTGTTGGGCGAGGAAATGACACTGGAACAGTTTTGTGAAGAACATTCTTTGGAATATCCCCAGGACGATAGAAAATTTGCCATCAAGGCTGCTTCTTTCGATGAAGCGGCCCTTTTTTATGCCATGACGCCGGAGGAGGACCAGAGGCTTGGCTGCATTGGACATGTCCGAATGGACTTCGGCCACCGGGGACAAGAGTTCTGGCACACCTGGTGGCCCCGAGGTCCCGAGGAACTGAACAGTCCTGAGTTCAAGGCTGAGTTACAAGAGGTCGTGGACGAGCTGCGAACCAGTGTATTGAAAGATCTGGCCAGCATGACCAAGTATTGTTGGGGCCATGGCGGAGAGGTGGGCGGCTGGCCGGCCAACTATGGCTATATCGTAGAGACGGAGAATTACCGCTACTGTCTGCGATGCAACCCTGTTCCCGGCGACTATCAGGCATATCTGACGGCCTTCGACCTCCGTGTCCAGCGGCAGAATCTGGCGGAACAGCCTGCGGTGATAGGTCGTGTGACCTATGCCAGCGGCGAGCAGGTCGAATATACGGACGCAGAGGCGTACCTCCAGTGCATCCGGGAGGAGCTGCCGAACCATCCCGCTACCGGATTCCGGTATGAAACGCTGACGGATGATCCCGCTGTCCGCAAACAGGCGGACGATATCCTGTACGGCCTCTACGGCGAGGAGAATCCCCGCCCGCTGGAGGATTATAAAAATGCGCCCCAGGAGGGCATGACAATGGGAGGAATTTCGCTATGAACACGCCGCCGAGAGAATGGCTGGCCTTTCTGCGGGAACAGTACCCCGCAGGGAGCCGGATCAAGCTTAGAGAGATGAAAGACCCCTACCACCCAGTGCCGTCCGGTACCATGGGCACACTGGAAAACATCGATGACGCTGGGCAATTCCATGTGAAATGGGACAATGGCAGCGGTCTGGCCCTGATCATTGGAGAGGACAGCTTCACTGTCCTGCCGCCTGAGCCAACCATCATGAAACTGTACATGCCGCTCACCGCTGATTTCTATGGCCGGGACGAGTGGGGGGACATGTCGGAGGACAGCGAGGAGTGGGACGGCCGCACGCTCCTGGATCATGAGGGGGGCGTCCTGACAGCCCTGGTAAAAAATCGTGTACCGGAGGAGTCCAAGCGCGGCCTCATGCACTGGTATGGCGAGGATGATGCTGTAAACGAAAAGGTTCAGTCGGCGGTCTTTACCGCAGAGGAACGGAATGGCCGGCTCTGGGGTGTGGTGGAATGCCGTGTGGCAGGCCCCCTCTCTCCCGAAGAACTGGATACACTCAAAGAATATGTCACCGGACAGGCGTCCGATGGATGGGGCGAGTGCTTAGAGCATCGCCCCATTGACGTGGACGGCGGCGAGCTATATGTCCACCTGTGGCAGCCCGATGATTGGAGCATCCAGACTGAGCAAGAACGATTTGCCCCCAAGGTGGCCGAGGGCCTGCCGGAGCTGTGCTTCTCGACCCTTGCCTCCACCGGCCAGCTTATCTGCATCAAGCGGGGCGAGAGCGGCTACTATCCCTCGGACTGGGATGCCGGCGATAGGGAGCGAAATGTGGAACTGGCAGACGAGCTGAATGAAAACCTGGGCGTCAGTCCCATCCAGCGACAGGCTATGGAAATCGGGAGCCTTGCGGGATGGGGTGTTCCTGGCGCAGATCCTGCCCAATATCAGGAAAACTTTCAGCCCAAGCATGGAGGAATGATCTTTGGCTAAAACGATATTCGAGGTGGAAATCCGCAACAACGGCCCCAAGGGCTATGAAACAGCCGTCTCCCTGCGGATGCCGGCCACTTGGTCGGAGTTCCATGACGCCTTGCAAAAGGCCCGGATCAAGGATGGCCGATCCTGCGGCAATGAACTTCTCTATGTTGGGTATGACGGGCTTCAACGTGGCATGATTGGCAGGAACGTCAATCTATATGACCTGAATCTGCTAGCTCAGCGGCTGGCCTTATTGACCCCGGAGGAAAACACAGGGATGGAGACTCTGCTGGCAATGGAGTGGAGCCGTCACAGGGGTTCTGTCTCTCTGGAGCACCTCATCAATCTGACCTACAATACCGATGCCTGCTGTCTGGCACCTCAAGTTTCCAACCTTCAGGAGCTTGGGGCGTTTCTGTATGAGAACGAGATGCTCTCCAAGGAGGCCATGGCCTTGCTGGATACCACAGGGGAAGACAGCGAATTCCGAGCCAGTCTGCTGAAGTTGCTGGGCGAACAGCACAGGAAGGACCACGAAGGCGTATTTACCAGCCGGGGCTACGCGGAGCTGGACGGGGAAATCAGACCCGTCTATGCATATCGGTTGGGAGAAACAGCTTATTTCCAGCGGTCCGGGGCCCCAGTGGTGCTGGAGGTCCGCAAGGGTTTCTTCAACAATCCACAGTACGACAATGATAAGACCGCTATCCTGAACCTCCCCGCGATAGACAAGGGCGTCTGGCAGGCGGTGGAATCGGTGGACGCCGTTTCCGTGGAGGAGTGTGCGTTCCACTGCACAGAGTGCCTCATCCCCTCCCTTCAGGACGCCATCAACGAAACTCTGGAGGACGGCGGCTTGACGCAGGTCAACGAGTTTGCCAAGCAGCTTGCCCAGAAAAAGCGCTCCTGGGGTGAGGCGGAATTTATCCGATACAAGGCCCTCCTGGCGGCCAGCGGCCAGCCCAGCCTGGGGGACGCCGCCCAGCTTCTGGAGGAGGCAGAGCAGTATGAACTGCTCCCCGAGGTGGCGGAAACCTGGGACTACGCGGAGCTGATGGCGCGGGAGAAATACCCGAATCTGCCGTCTGAACTGTTCCAGACGCCCCAGGCCGCCCAAATTGGCAGGACTATGCTGAAGGAGGGAAACGGAGCGATCACCGAGTATGGCCTGATCCGCAGAACAGACGGACAGCCGCTTCCAGTCTTCACCGGAAAGCCGCAGAGGGAAGAATTCGCTGGTCCCCAGATGACGGGGATGTAAGCCATAAGCGCACAAAAATGGAGGGATTGTATTGCGAAACGGTCAAATCAACTCTTTGAGTGAGATTGACATGGAACACCTGAGCTTTGAGGACATCCGATGGCGGTATGGTGTGTTCCACCCAACCAGTACCGGCGCCGGCCGGGATAAGCAATACAGCGCCTGGATTGGCGTACAGACAAGCTTGGGTGAGATCGAGAAGGGCGTGTGGTACCAGGCGGCGGAAGCCCTCATCCAAAAGGCTGGGGAGCAGAAGCTTCTGGAGGCGCTGACCGACTGGGAGAGCCGGCACAACTACGCCAAGGATTTCGCCCGAACTGTGCGGCACAAGGCCCTACAGCTCCATATCAGCCGCATCTTTGATAACCCCCGCTGGGTCAACTTCATCCCGTTTAACCGGGAATACCGGCCGGAGGTGCTGGAACACGCCAATCTCGTCACTGTAATCAACGAGTGCTGCGGAAAACCGGGTGAGGTGACGCAGGAACAGATCGATGGCGCCTGTACTGGGACAGTGGCCTGTCCGCACTGCGGGCGGTGGAGCAGCTTCTCTATTGTTGAGCCGAAGCAGGCCGAAAAGCAAGGAATGGAGATGATATGATGGACATCCAGAAAAAGCGGGATCTCCTGATGAGCCTTCCGCTCATGGAACAGGAACAGCGGTGGATCATGGAGCGCCTTGACACGCTCTCTGTTAAGGAACAGTACCAACTGTCCGCGGCGATCCTGCGGACCGGGAAGCTGGAGGAGTTGGCGGGCAAGACCGGCTGGGAACTGCAAACCGCCATTTTACACATGGACCCGAAGGTAGCCGTGGACGCAGTCAACTGCCTGCTGTCGCTGGAGGACTACCAGGTCTGCTTCCCCGCGGGGAGCTACGCGCAGCTGGGGAGCTTCTACCTTCAGCACGAAGCCCGTCTGCCGGAACGCGCCATGTACTACGCGGATTTGGAGGCGTTGGGCCGCCGCTATGAGGATCGGCACCCCGGCCTGTTCGTAGGAAACTGCTATGTGGAGTACCCCGAACACCCCTCCGCACCTCGCTACACCGGCCAGGGACTCATCCCAGAGGATGACGGTTGGAGTATGAAAGTGAAGCTGGCTTCTTCGGCGGTGCCGGAGGGGGTGTGGCTCCGTCTGCCGGATTACTCCGCCATGACCGACCGGCCTGATGAGGTGGCACTGGCTTTGGATGAGTTGAAAACCAGAAGCCTGGAAAACTGTATGCTGCTGGATGTCCGGTGCAGCCTGCCGGAGCTGGGAAATCTGATGGAGCAGTATGACAGCGCCTTGGAACTGGTCAATGACGGGAGCGATCTGGGCTATGTTCTGGATGAGCAGGGCCAGGGAATGCCCCGCTTTATGGACCGCTTTGCCGCGGCGCTGGAATTCGAAAACTGCCGTAACCTCCGCCTTGCCCTGGATATCAGCCAGAACCTGCTCTGCTATGAGTGGGTCCCCTGCGATAGTCTGAAGGACTTCGGCAGGCGGAAGCTGCTGGAGGCGGGGGTATCTGAAGAACTGCTGGACTCCGGCTGCATCGACTTAGATGGCTATGGGGCGGATCTGCTGGAGGAGGCGGGCTATGTCCTGACCGCCGACGAAAGCGCCTACATCACCAGAAATAACCTGGAATTTCTCCGTGACTGGAGCACCCCGGAGGAGGCGGGGCTGAGCATGGAACAGCAGTAACCAATTTATTAACACATAGGGGCCGTTTTCCCGATGGGGACGACGGCCCCTTCTTTTTTTGAGCCCATTTTCGGGAAGACAGCCCCGGAAAGGAGCGAGCATGGAGAAGGAACGGCTGGCAGAGCATCTGGAGCGTTACCATTCGGGCGCCTCCAACGCCGCCACCAGCCGAGAGCTGGAGTGTGCCTTTGGCGTCAAGGGAAAGGAGCTTCGGGACACGGTCAACGCCCTGCGGCGTGAGAGCGTTCCCATCGCCAGCAACGGCAGCGGCTACTTCTACGCTGCCACGGAGCAGGAGGTACGGGCCACCATCGCCCACCTGACCAACCGAATCGGCGGCATTGCCGCGGCGATCCGTGGGCTGACCCGGTCGCTGGATGTGTTCGACACCGCCCAGACCCGCCTCCCACTGGAAGGGGGTGATGGCTCTTGAACAGCTTTATGAGCTGGGTGGGCGGCAAGAAGGCGCTCCGGGAGGAGGTGGTCAGGCGGTTTCCCCTCTACTATGAGCGGTATATTGAGGTCTTCGGCGGAGGCGGCTGGGTGCTGTTCCATAAGAATCCCGGTAACGACTTTGAGGTCTATAACGACTTCAACGGCCTGCTGACCAATCTGTACCGCTGTGTGCGGGAGAAGCCGGACCTGCTCATGGGCTCCCTGCGGTACGTACTGAACGCGCGGGAGGACTTTGACCGCGCACGGCTGGCCCTACGGCGCAAGCGGACCACATCGGTCCAGCGGGCGGCGTGGTTTTACCAGATCATCCGCCAGAGCTACGCCTCCGCCCTCACAAGCTTCGGCAATCAGCCCCACGATCTGTGGGCGGATTTCCCGCTCATTGAGCAGGCCCACCGCCGTCTGGCCAGAGTGGTCATTGAGAACAAGGACTTTGAGAAGCTCATCCGGCACTACGACCGGCCGGAGAGCCTGTTCTACTGCGATCCGCCCTACCACTGCACGGAAGGCTACTACTCAAATATCGGAGAGGACGGCTTCACAGAGAAAGACCACATCCGTCTGCGGGATGCTCTGATGTCCATTCAGGGAAAATTCCTGCTGTCTTATAATGATGATCCATTTATCCGGGAGCTGTACGACGCCCCGGCATTCAGATCGAGCCGGTGACCCGGCTGAACAACATCCGACAGCGGTACGACCCCAACTGCCAGTTTGCCGAGCTGTTCATCGCCAACTACGACCTGCATGAGCGGGAACGGTCCTCGGTCCAGCTGAATCTGTTTGATTTTGATATAAAGGAGACTGACCATGAAATTTGTAAAAGAAACCACTTCCAAGGGCCTCCAGATCCCTGCGGCGGCCATGAAGCTCTCTGGCTTTGAGAGCGGCGGCAAGGTGGAGCTCCACGCCTCGGAGGACACGCTGGTGGTGCTCAAGCAGCGCATGACCGCCATGGAGCTGCTCCGCGCCGCCAGATCCCTCCAGCAGCTGGCCACGGACCTGCATGTCCATCTGGCAAGAGTATGCGGCCACTGCGATGGCTGTGACGGAGAGTGCCCCTTTGAGAGCGGGGACGAAGTGGACCTGCCGGACTACTTGCGGGAGGAGGCCGGCATCCCGGAAAAAGCCAAGCTGTGCGCCAGCGTGGACGAGGATGAACACACGGTGACCATCTCCGAAGCGGACTACGATCACGACCTGCGGGATGTGCCGGAGGAGGTGCTGGAGATGTTCAGGGACGCTGAGATCTGTGTCGGAGAATTGGAGGAGCGGCTGATCCTGGGAGATGTTGTGTATGGAAACTGAGACATATCTCTATCCCTATTCCGCGGGTGAGGCTCAAGACCGGGGGGAATTGGCGCTCTGGCGGGCCAGCCACCAGGCCAACATCGCCTGCAAAAAAGCCATAGAGCGGGCAATCCGGAATCATCACCATGGGGCGTTTCTGGAGGAGAATTGTCTGCAAAGCGTCCTTCAAAACTTCGGATATAAGCGGACAGCCTGGGTGCTGGCCAATACCGTCCAGCAGTTAGACGGGGACAGCCGGATCAGTGGTCAGAACCAGAGCTGGGCAAGTCAGACATATATTCCCCCGGACAAGCGGAACACCATGGAATTTATCGTGACGGGGCATCCAGCGGTGGTGGACCGAGTGGTAGATCAGTACCGCCGGGCATATCAGGCGTTAGGACTGTTTAGCCCCAGCCAGTGCAGGCCAGATTCCTTTGAACGGCTGGACTACGAGGGCAAGGTGCTGGTCCTCTCCCCTGACGTCCTGAAAGAGTCCTATTGGAATGAACGCGCCATGCTCTGGTACGCCCATGACGGCTTTGGGTGCAGTCCCCACGCCATTGGGCGCTCCATTCGCTGTACCTGCCTGGGCGATGGGGAGATGACCGCTGGAACCGGGCGGATTTTATAGGGGTGCTGAAGGATGAATTCCTGCCGGACTGGGCTGCGGAGAAGCTGGCGGAGTTAAAAGATATAGACCAGACGCAAAGTGAGCATCCGGCTATGGACGGGATGACGATGAAGTGAGGAGTGAACAGAGCATGAGGCTTTCTTATTATACCATTGACGATCTCCGGCTGGGCCATGACCCCAGAGGCGTGACCGGCTGGCGGCTGTCCCAGTTCCTGAACTGGCGGGACGCGCTGGAGCATTACCACAGTTTGCCCAATGACAGAGTGAAAGAGTTTGGACTATCCAATGGCATGCAGGTCCTGCAGCTGGTCCGCTGCCTGCCTCTGTTTCCCGGCGGCAGGAGAGGCCATGACGTCCTCTTGACGGACGGCATCGTCCAGCCACTCTGGAGGGCCGAGCCGCGGGCGGTCGAGACAGTCCGAACCGTCGTTGCCCATCTGGACATCCGGTACTGCCTGGATCACAACCGAATCGTTCCCGCCCCGGAGCTGTTGCCGGAGCATCTGGAGGATGTCCGCCTGCCGGATGGCGCCAGCGCGGTCAGGCAGGTGCGCGTGGCCGGCGATGGCTGGCTCACACCGGAGGAGCTGGAGCGGCGGTCTGCGTCCGACATCCGGGACTATCGGTACCCACTGGTCCTGATGTATCTGGTGGACGCCGTGGCTGCGGACGGCCAGCTCAGGCCCCAGGAGGTCACCCCCTGGGCATACAGACGACTGGAACGGCGCGCGAAACAGTACGCCTGCCGGAATAAACTTTAAAGGAGAATCGTTTGCCATGAACGAAGAAAACACTATCATTTCCGCTCGGGGAGGAACATCAGGCCCTGCCCACACAGGTAAATGTACGCATCTACGCGATCCATACCTCCGGCCCGGTCCTGGCGGAAGCCTCCGCCAATCTGAACGGCTGTTTCACCATCCGGGGCCTGAAGGTGGTGGACGTGGGAAACGGTCCCTTCATTTCCATGCCGGATTACCGGACAGGCGGCGGATACCGGGACGCCTGCTTTCCCAGCGAGAGGGAGTTCCGCCAGCAGTTCCGTCAGGCGGTGCTGGACGCCTATGAGCAGGCCCTGTATCGACTCCCCCAGCGCCAGCAGGAACATCAGGCTGAGTCTGCCCAGGATAACGGCCAGACCAGCGAAAGCATGTAAGATAGGAGGCGGTTACCCATGAAACGAGTATTCAGCCTTTGCGCTGCGGCGCTGATGCTGACCCTGGCCCTGCCAGTCAGCGCCCTTGCCGCCGAGACCGCGGCGGTCTGCTATCCAACCTCGGTGACCCGGAGCGAGGATGGCACGGAACTGAAGAAGATCTATGATCTGGCCCCGGAGGAGGATCCTGCCGGCATCCCCCGGTCCGACTTTGAGCAGGACGGCTTCCGCTATACGCTCACGGACCTGCTTAAGCAGGACCTCCCCGAGCATGAGGAGCGGCAGCATACAGAGACCGTCTCTCTCCCCAGTAAGAACAAGGACATGGCCTCGGTACTCGCCCTGCTCCCCCAGGAGCGTGAATTCGTCACCGATGACGGACTCATGGGCACCCTGACGCTCCAACTGGACACCGTCCGGGTGGAGGTGGCCGGGTATGGAAGCTCTACGAAAGAGATCAGCGCCACCCGGTCCTATCCCAATCTCGCGGGCCAGGATACGCAGTACATCCCCAAGACGATTGAGGAGAATGGAAAGACTCTGACGCTCAAGGATATCGACTGGCAGACAGACAATACCGCCACCTCAGACGGCTACGCTCTGGGGGACCGTTTCACCGCGGTGGCCACCTATACCGGCTCCGCCACCAGCAGCTACGTCAAGGGCTATACGGTAACGGCGGACTACACCGGGACGGTCAGCCGGATCGCCCTGAACCGGACACGGTATGTGGCTATCTTCGAGGGGACGCCCCTCCAGCCTGTGACAGCCCCGGAGGACCAGCTCCCCGCCCAATTCAACTGGGCGGCAGTCCTGGTCCCCTTTGGCATTGTGGCTCTGGTGGGTGCGGGGATCGGAGCGGCGGTCTTCATCCGGCGCCGCCGTGAGGCGGATGACGATGGCGGCGAGTCCGCCTGAGAAGGAGGAACACACCATGAAACGAACCATGACAGCCATGCTTGCCCTCTGCCTTGCCGCGGGGATGGCCCTACCGGCCAGCGCGTTAGAATATACCATTGAAGCTCTGGATGGCCCGGACTACGGCAAGCCACTTCCGTGGAGGTAGTTCATACGGCGGACGGCGGCGCCAGAAAGAATGAGGACGTCAGCAAAAACGCTGCCCGCATTCCGCCTGGATTTGGGACCTCCAGCATGGACGCCAGAAATACCGGCGCCTACCTCACGCCCAACCTGTCTCCTGGTGGCGCGCCTGCACCGGTGCGGGTGGTCAATGGAAGCGGAACTGCCGTCGTGACGCCCGGAAGTCCCACCGGCTCCGTGACTGTCCCCGACACGACCGCCCCCTCTACCCGTTACACGGAGGTGACGGATGACCTCTACTACAAGGGCGGGTATCTGGCCACCCTGAAGATCCCGGCCATCGACCTGACAATCAAGGTCTATGAGGGTACGGACAGCAAGACATTATTCAGGGGCGCAGGCCACTTCGAGGACACCTCGATTTGGCGCGGAAACATCGCGGTGGCGGCACACAAACCGGGGGTCAACAACCACTTCGGGCAGCTCCACACGCTGGAGATTGGGGATAAGGTCACCTGACCACCAAGCTGGGGACCAGAACCTATGAGGTGGTCTCCGTGGAAAAAGTCAATGAGAATGACACCTCCGGCCTGAATCCCACCTCCAACGACCAGAATCACCATGTACACCTGTGTCCGCAATCAGCGGGACAACCGCTGGAAAGTGGTGGCGGTGGCCGTATGATTGAACGTGACACAAATGCTGCCCAAATGGAACAAAAGACCATCCGGGAGATGCTGACCCAGTTTCCCGCGGACCACTTTGACTTTATGACTCCCGGCGGGTATGTGTTCCTGAATCCATCGCAGGCGGCCACGCTTTTGGCTGGAGGCTCTGTTTCGGGGCACCCCGGAATATCCGGCTATGACCGTGAGGTGACCGCGGAAGAGCTGCTGGAACAGACCGTCGACTTTTGCCGGTACGATCAGGGTACGTGGCATATTTTGAGCGGTTTCCCAGAACAGGTTTCGGAACAGTCCGCAGACTTTGGCATGAGAGAACCGTCTATGTGACAGCGATCTTACCGGAAGTCTGCGGAGACGAGTTCCGCAAAGTGATGGCCATTCCTTGTACCCAACAGAACAGCGCCACGGAATAAAAATCTTGCCATTCTATCATACTTATGATAGACTTTTGATAGAATACAAGGAGGTGGCGATATGCTCATCAAGGCGTCCACTGCGTTACGGAATGAATACCCCAAAATATCGGAGCTTGCCCGTGCTTCCGGTGAACCCATATTTATTACAAATAAGGGTGAGGCTGACCTGGTGGTCCTCAGTATAGAAGCCTATGAGGAGCGTGAGAAAATGCTGGCGCACAGGGCCAGCATCCTGGCTGCCGAGGTATCCCGCCTGTCCGGCGAACCGACCTACACCTCTGAACAGGTCCGCACGATGCTAAGGGAGAAATTTGACCATGCCAAATCTGAGTGTTGAATTTCTCCAGGCCGCATGGCGGGATCTGGACCGCATCTCTGAATTCCATCTGCGCGAGGTTGGCCCGGTTTCAGCGGAAACGATCATGAGCAAAATACTGGATGGGATCGATATTCTTGGCGCTCATCCATACGCCGGACCGCTGCATCCGGATCCGGAGCTTGCC
>BFBT01000007.1 GCA_003112755.1 Lawsonibacter asaccharolyticus
GGAAACGGCTTTGGCCAGGATCATGTCGATCTTTCCCTGGCGGCACATCCGGATCATCTGGAGGAATTCCTTCCGCTTACAGGTGGAGGTGCCGGTCTTGCCCTCATCCGCGAACACCTTTACCATGGTCCAGCTGGGGTTCTTCATGATCTTCTCGGTGTAGTAGGCAAGTTGGTTTTCATAGCTGGTGAGCTGCTCCTTGCTGTTGGTGGATACACGGCAGTAGGCCGCTACCCGCAGGTGCCTCTTTTGGGCCTGCTCCTGGGGCGTTTCCTTCTTGGCTGGGATCACAATGACTTTCGGAGCGGTTTCTGTCATGGCTGTTGTCCTCCCTTCATGATCTGGCCGTTTTTCAGCTGGACCTGAGTGCCTTTTCCTCTGTATGTGATCTGTCGGACGCTCTCACGCAGGAGCTCCCGCTCCAGCTCCTCCATGAGCGGATGGTTCCGGAAGAGCTTTTGGAGCCGCGTCGTCTCATATTCCTCCGCCCCAATGGCGTTGAGCCTGTTCTGCCAGCCGAAGCGCCATATCCCTGGTCCGTTCGCCATCTACAGGCGGGGATTGGAGAGCCTCCTCCAGCTCCCGGCGCATTTTCCCGCTCTCTGCCTGGTCCTCCATTTCTGCCTGGCCGGAGGCAATACGCTCCGGTGCTGGACAAGACGGTTCAGAAGCGTCAGGGTCTGCTGTTCCACCCAGGCAGGCGGGGACCGCCGCACAGCCGCCGCAGCTCCATCTGGGCCGGCGTTTTCCTGACCGGGACCGCCCGGTCCCTGCGGCGCTCCTGCGCGCTGCGGAACTGCTCCTCCGGGAGTATGGCCGGTACCGGTCTGTCCCGATGTATCTCTTATCCTCCAGAATACGGGCCACCATATTTTTGTTCCACAGCTTGCCCTCGTCATAGGCAACTCCCCGCTCTTGGAGTGCCTCCACCAGTTCCTGATAGGACGCCCCGGCCAGATAGGTCTGGTAGATCCAGCGGACTGTTTCCGCCTCTGCCGGATGGGGAGTGTACTCTCCGAACTCCATCCGGTATCCGAAGGGCTGCTTTCGGTTGTTCGCCATCAGCGCACCGTCCTCTCGATGGCCTCTGTCAGCTCCAGCCCATTGATCAGCCGGAACCGCAGGCATTCGTTGTTCTCCACGATGATCTTTGCAACCAGCTCGCTGAACAACTCCTCATCAAACGCCTCCAGAAATTCCGGCCCGGTCTCCAATATCTCCAACAGGACTTGAGTCTGCCGGATGGTCTGGTCCTCCTCGGACTCCAGAAACCGTTCCTTTTCCAGCTTGGCGGTGCGGAGCTGTTCAGCCAGCGTGTTGCTCCGGGTAATATAAATGTCAGGATCGACAAGGCCCTGTTGCTTCAGCTCGGCCAATAGTCGCTCCTGACGGACGATATCCGCTATTTGTTTGTTCGCTTCCACGATGTCCAGGCTCCAGAGCAGCTTCCCGTTTTGGACTGTCTGGAGGTCCGTAAGCAGTTGGGAGAGAATCGGCATTCCACGGTGCCGCAGTTTGTAATACAGGCGGAGGAAAGCATGTTCAAATTCAGCTTCCGGGATCTGCGTGATCTGACATTTGTCAGGCGACTTATCGTGGAGCCTGCAAGTCCAATAGGCGGTTTCCCTGCACTTTTTTCGTTTGAATATGGAACCGCAGTTCCCGCAGATGACGGTACCGGTCCATGGGTATGTGACTCCGGACTTTGGGCGGATCACCATGCCTTTCTGCTTCAGCAGTGCCTGTGCCTGGTCAAACACTTCCCGGTCAATAATGGCCGGATGGCTGCCCGGTACGAAATACTGGTCATACTCACCTTGATTTCGCTTCTTCCTGTGGGGCAGTGTTCGGGTGGTATAGGTCTTTTGCGCCAGCGAGTCACCCGCGTATTTTTCATTGTGGAGGACATATTGGATCGACGTTGTCTGCCAATATGGGGTCTTATCTCTTGGGGATCCCATATCGTGTGATCTCTTTGGCGATGTCCTCCATGCTGCGTCCATTGAGGTATCTCTGGAAGATCAGGCGGATGATCTCGGCCTCCGCCTCGATGATCTCCAGCCTCCGCCGACCAGGCGGGTATCCAAACGGGGCCTTGCAGGTGATGAAGCGGCCCTTTTCATTTTCTTCTGGTAGGTCCAGCGGATATTTTCAGAAATAGTCTCGCTCTCTTTCTGAGCCATCATGGAGAAGATGGCTGTCAGCAGCTCGCCGGACATCTGGGCGGTATCGATGCCCTGCTCCTCGAAGCAGACCCCGACCCCCAGGTCCCTCAGCTCCCGGACCGCCATCAGGCTCTCGCTGGTGTTTCGCGCGAACCGAGCGGTGGATTTTGTCAGGACCTTGTCGATGCGGCCTCTGCGGCAGTCTTTCAGGAGCCGCTGGAAGTCATCCCGCTTCTCCGCGGAGGTCCCGGTGATCCCCTCATCCGCATATACGTCCACGAACTCCCATTCCGGGTTGCCGGTGATGAGTTCTGTGTAGTAGGCATTCTGTGTGGCAAAGGAGTGGAGCTGGTCCTCAGAGTTGGAGCTGACACGAGCGTAAGCTGCCACACGCAGTTTCCGGGTCCGGACCGGCCCAGAGGCCGGGATCATGATAACATGGGGGGTGCTGTTCAGTGCGAGGGATCCACTGATCGCTGTCTGTCCGTTCATCTAAATCACCTCTGTTCAGCCACACACATACCCTAACTTTCTCTGAAAAGCTATACTCAAATGCAACAACTATTGAGGCGAATATATGACGTCCGCTCCTGTTTCTACCCGGAGCCGCGCGGCGATCTTCCGCGCCTCCGCTTCGCTGATAATACTGGCGTCCCGCAAGGCACACAGCAGGTTTACCATACCAATGTAGTTTACATTCGCGTTCATGCTTTTCCCTCCCAATCAGGCTTCTTCATCCAAAGAGAGACCAGGCAGTTTTATTTTCAGAAGGATTGCGTCATATCTAACCCTTCTGATTCTTCCTGGTCCTCGAAAGGAGTCTCATCCAGTTCTTCGGGCAGTGTTTCATCGGGGATCTGCATCGCGGCCGCGAAGCGTGCAAAGGAAAGCGCCCGGTTCAGAGATATGTTTTCCTCTTTGACACTTTGCACCGCTATGTTTTGATCCTTCAGGTCTGTCATCGTATCAAGTGCTTCTGAAAGGTCTCTCCCCAGCCGATTCCACGAAGAAATTAGCAGGACCTCAAAGTCATGCTTCGCCGCGCCAAGACGCACATACTTCAGGCTGCTCTGGCTCGGGAATGGTCAGCGGCAACCTCCGTCACCTCATATCCTGCTTTATCTGCGTACTCCAGCAAAAGCGACTTCTGGGCCTTCAGGTCTTCATCGGTCCTGGCTTTCAGATACAGCCATGCTTTCTTCTTTTCCGCCATAAGCTTTATGCCTCCCATGATGGTGCGCCAGAGATAAGCTCCGGCGCACAGCGATCCTTCATTCGTTTTTCAGTCGTGTATGAAAACAAGCGGGGGCCGCTCCACGATGTGTGGCAGCATTGGCGATACCTTTCAGGGCGGCCCCCGCCGCTTCTGACATTTGCGTTTCCAATGATGGCCCTATTCGACACTACTTCCCGAGCCGTGGGCGGCAGGCTTGGACCGCGCGGGCGCGCGTCACGGGAATCTCACCCCTCCGAGGATCTCTCCGAGCTGCCCCCACTGCTTGCGGCTGTGGCTGGACAGGAGTATCATTACTGGATTGCCGGCGAGGGTCGGGCAGGACTCCTGTGAGTCCCGCCGCAATGCGAAACAGCCCGCCACAGGCTGTTTTATGGACGGATGGGAACCGCTCTGCACCTTATTTGGCCGTCTTTGATGCGGAGCTTCCCGCACAGATGGTCTTGGCGCATCCTCCAATGTCGCTTCAGCCTCCCTCTCGGGGGCCTCTCGCCAACGGACGTATCCAAGCTGCCGGATATTCTATTTTCAAAGATCAAGAGGAGGAAGATTTGACCCCCTCATTATGTACAGGCAATAAGTAAGGGAGTTCACAAACGATTTTTCTAAAATTTTTTCTTTTCTCCGTTTTGCACAAAATCTTTCAGCCGTTGTAAGGCATAACGCTCACGATAACTGACTGCTTGCTGCGTGAGAGAAAGCATTTTCGCTACATCCTCCTGACTCATGTCTTTCCAGTAGCGGAAATAAAGCAGCAGCTGGTATTCTCTTTCCAGACGCATAAGGCTTGATGCAAGTGATATACTTCCTCCTGATGTTGCACCTGTTCGTCCAGCGTCGGGCCGTTAGAAAATTGCTGCCGTCCATCCTCCATGAGCTCCTCCAGGGAGATTTCCCGACTGGGTAAAGATGCAATGGTTTGTTTTTTTTGATCCCACACCGAACGCTCCGATTTGAGTCCCTTTTCCATATAGCGCATCTTGCGGTCACTTGCTCGCAGTACACGCAAAATATCCGGACGTTTTTCAATGCCTGGGTAGAGCTTCTCATAGTCTGGGTAGTACATGTTGTATCGCGGCATGTCCGTTCCTCCTTCGATTTTCGTTGGTTCGCGGGCAGTCAACGAAAATCGGGAGGACCCCGGCAGGAATTTCTTTTCCCGCCAAAATATAAAAATTTTTCTACATTTTCAATGTTTTTTCTGGTCTGGAATGGAAACGCGAAAAAATTACATCCATATTTCGACAATTCATCCCAGCATCTCCCAGAATTTTCTGGAGGATGCTCGGATAATTTGTCGAGGACAAAATGAGGCGCAGACAACCAGCTGGTTGCCTGCGCCTTTTTAGCAGGTGGCGATATTGGATTTGGCGGCGGCTTAGCCGCCGCTGGAGCAAAAGGGACGATAAAGCATTGTTATTCTCCCGTCTTTTGTGTAGTTACCAGCTCACATATTTCTTACAAAGCCGCATGAGGATCACGGCGGCTTGTGCCCTCGTGGCGGTGGCGCTTGGTCTGAGGGGCCCGCTGTCAGTGCCGTTGATAATCCCGGCGCTCACAGCCCAGTTCAGGGCCTCCAGCGCAAAATTGGAGATCTGGTCATAGTCCGCATATTCCCGAATGACCATGCCGCCCTGGATGGTGTCATAGTCCCTGTTCTTGCGTAGCGGTACAGGACGGCTGGTCAAGAGGCCAGGACAGGCCCAGGCTGGGAATCTCCAAGGGCTGCTCTTTTTTATGCAGTAGTTAATGACGAAATAGATGTAATCAAGAAAAAGAAAGGAAAAGCACAATCCAGACGGAACCGGCGGTTGTGTCAAGAAATATTTGTGAGTTCACAAGAATTTTGCTATAATGAGGACAGAAACCCCTATGCAGGGAGAAGGGCAGGAGCCTATGCACATCAGCTATCAGCCGCTATGGGACACCCTGAAAGAGCGCGGCATGAGGAAAGCGGACTTGCGGCTGGCCGCCGGTCTTACTACCAACATGATTGCCAACATGGGAAAGGGCGAGCATATCAGCATGAAAACGCTGCTGCGTATCTGCGGGGCGCTGCATTGTGATATTGCAGATGTAATTGCTTTGGAGCAGGACGACAATTCTGTTGCCCCATGAGGGGCCGCCCCCTGTCGGGACACTTTGTCAACAGCTCCACTTTGTCCCATAGTTGAATGTATGACAGAGGATTTGCAGAATAACTTACTACATATATCGGTTTGCACACATACCATCAAATTTGAATAACTGCTGGATTGGGGATGAAGAAATGTCGCTATCAAATGATAGTTTTATATCCTGGTTATTCGCATGGATTTGGATTTCAGCATTGGCAATTCCCATTGGACGTGCGTGTTCCCTGTACTTCCCATATTTGGTGACTGGAAAAATATTTTTCACCATAAAAAATGAAAAACTGCGGAGGTTTTTTATTTCAACATACTTAAACCGGGACAATTCAAATGCAACGAATCCCAAAGACCAAGATAAACTTCCGCTCTTAGGCTGTATTTACTATGCCGTTGCTATTCCTTTGGTCACTGTCGCTTATATTGCATTGATAGGGTTTCAAATCAGTGCCATTACACTTGCAGAACCGTTATGGTTGTTTGACCGTATATTCGGGATTGTTGCGCCAGCATACTGCCTCTTTGCTCCGGTTATGGCCTTGCTGTATCGACTTGATTACGCAATCGGGAGGCGCATTCACGATATTTGAAATAGCAACAAGATAAATCAAATATTCATTCCCCAAACCTCTGGACACATTGGTCCAGCCCGCTGGCGGCCCCAAGCAGGAGACTTTGGTTTCCTGCTTTTTATTTGCGCATTTTCCGCTTTGAGCCATGTGTTTTGAGCAGGGAGGATTTGTCCAGAATGTGGATAAGCTGCCGGAACTCTGTTTCCGTCAGCTTGCTGTAATTGATCCCCAGCCGCTTGCAGTACAACATCGCCTGCCGCTCCAAGTCGCTGCCCTTGAAGTTCATGGTTTCCTCAATGTCCCGCCGCAGTTCCTCGGCTACCGTGTTGACCGGCGCACTCTCGCTGTCCCCTTTATGGGCGGCACGGATGTCCTGAATGACCCGGCACAGATCCTCGCTGACAAGCTGGCTGAAATACTCGTCCTCGTCCAGATGGGCGGCGCGCAGGACGCGGAGGTGGGGATCGTCCTCTCCCGGCTGGTAGCGGTCTATGATTTCCTGCCGCACCACATCCACATAGGCGTTGAGGCTCTGCACCTGCATACTGGCTACCCTGTCCACATAAATCTCAATATCCGCCAGCAGTCGGACAAAATCTTTATGCGCCATCATCTCGCACAGCAGCCGGTTATTGACCCGCCCGCTTTTCAGGAGGGCCACCGCTTCATCGGTCAGGTGCAGCTCCGCCAGCGGCGTGTCCAGATAGTTTCGGTTGTCGGTCAGGCCCAGCAGGTAGTCCACGGACACCTGATAGAAGTCGGCCAGCTTCAACAGGCTGCCGTGGTTGATCTCCTTGTTCTCGTTCTTTTCATCGGTAATCTCATAGCTGCCGAGGGCAGATTTTGAAAGGCCTACCTGTTCCGCCAGTTCTTCCAGCTTCAAGCCTTTCTCCACCCTTAAATCCTTCAACCGTTCCTGTACGGAAATGCGGGTTTTCATATCAGCCACCCCTTCCTGCGCCTGTGCACCGCCGTTTTCTTCCATTATAGCATACCATTCCGCAATCGTGGAATTTTTCGTTTTTGGAGCCGATTTCCTACTTTATGGACATACGGGCGGGGAAACAAAAATGTTCTATGATATGGGTAGTTCATCGATGGATCAAATCCAATCGAATGACCGGCCTGTATGGGATATGCCCCCCGGCGATGTAGCGCGGCGACCTGCGGTGAGGAAATGGAGGAACCTTGACTGCAGCGAGCGTACCAATGGGGGCGAAACGCCGCTGAAAAAGCCAGGGGCAGGAACGACATTAAGGAGAACCGGCGAATATGGACACCGAATTGATACCGAAACACAACAATCCGATAGGGCATAGTCTGCCCTATCCGTACTACTACGGGAGATTTCAGGGCGGCTCTACGGCTGTTTTCCCCTTGAAAATCGCCCCGAAACACAACACAAAAATCTGCTGTCCGTCCACTCCGGCTGTTACGGCTGACTGGCGGATTTTTTGATGATAGGAGCCAATATGCCGAGAATGTCAAAAAAGAGGAAGCTGGAGCTGTCCTTCTTCCTCAACGAGCGCGGGCGGGTGGCGCACAACATCCTTTGCCGGAAATGCCGCCACGCCTGCAACAGAGCTTCCGGGCCATTGTGATCCTCTGCCCCCACTACCATTCCAAGCGGGCCAAGGGAAAGGAGGACACCTGAATGAATACGGAATTTATGACCGCCGACACCAACCTGCCGCCCTGTCTGCCCCTGCCGGGGGCCATGCTGGGGCTGGTGAGCAGTACCGCCAAGGTCATGTATGCCAAGCTGCTGGGCGCTGTTCTCACAGCGGGCGTGGAGGACGCCAACGGGATGTTATTTGTCCGTTTCCCCCTTGCAGAGCTGGCCGTGGCGCTGGGGCGCAGTACGCAGACCTGCAAGCGGGCCTTGCGGGAGCTGGAGGCCGCTGGGCTGATCCTGTGGGTGCGTCAGGGAATTGGAGCACCGAACAGGATTTATGTGCTGGTGCCGAAGAAGCGGGATTGAAGAAAATCCTGTAGCACGGTATAATGAAAAGTAAGAAATCCTCGCCGCCATACAGTGAGGAACGCCGGGAGGCGGCGAGGAAGTTTGCGAGGGAACACAATATATGTGGGTATTAAAATGGAATTTAACAGGTAAGCTGGTAACATCTTCTTGTGATGAAGTGATTAAAAAAATCAACAGTTTAAATCAAGAATACCAAGACAAACAACCTGTTATTATTGAAATCGAAACATCTTCAAAAAAATCTTTGACAATAGGCGTAGGTACTAAAGAAGGCTTAAGCTGCCTGGTATACTTTCCTTTCCCAGATGGTTTAGGATCTATGCACCCTGTTCCCCACAATAGTCAATATCGCGATTGCGATAAAAGTATATTTTTTTGGCTAAATTCTTACGACTCAGAATTTGAAATGAAAGATTTGATTACTTATGAAGAAGCAGTAAATGAAGTGATATTTTTTGCAAAATGATGATGTTAGTGCTAATTTAAGCTGGGAGCCAGATTGACTATTGAATAATCGTAAAATCCCTTTAGGAATTAGTCCAACTCATAAAAATCAAGAGAACAGCAGAAACAGACTGGGAGCCTACGCCCGCCGCTGGCCGGAGTTGCCGAAAGGTGGACGATGACGGCTGGGGTTACAAGACCTTTGAGATCGACAAGGGCCGCTTCTGTTTCCGGCTGACCGCGCCATACAGCGAGGAACGCCGGGAGGCGGCAAGGAAGTTTGCGAGGGAACACAATGCCATAGCGAACTTCAAGTGAAAGAGTTAGAGGCAAGGAGGGACTTTATGGACACCTTTATAGACAAATGCTTTAATTCTTTGAGCAGTAATTTCCCGGAGAAATTTTTGGATGGCTTGCAAAAATCAACAATTACAGATAAGGATATTCATGTGGCGGAAGAAAATTTAGGATATAGGTTTCCTACAATTTTTAAGGACTTTTTGAAAAGTTATGTTTGCCCATTCATGTGCTTATATGGGAAGTTTAGCGGCTATTCAGCAAGGAGAGGTTTAACTTACTCCGTTGAAGATGAAGAATATAAATATATTGAAGATAAACTTCCATTCTCCGTTATTAAATTGCAGTTAGAGGGCTTTCCAAAAGAGCCAGAAAAGATTGCAGAGTATATTGAATTAGTTACATGGAATGAAGCCGCTCAATTTGGATATTTGTATATCGGGGAATTTTACGGTGACTATCAACTTTTCTATAACTTAATTACGGATGAAATTATTCAAATAGACCATGAAGAAACACCCTTTCCCCCACAAGCTCAAGACGATATGGAGGAATATGCCACTGTACTTTTTAAGTCATTTTCTGATTTTTTGCGTTGCTTCTTTTTAGGTGATATTTATAATGAAGACACATTAGAATTTGAAGGCGGACGAGAAGCCTAAACCCTTTAGGAACTAAAGGGTTTAGGCTTCTATACATAGCCTAACGGCCATGTATTCGTGCGCTCTGCGAGGCGGGACGGGACGGCGGATTGCCAGATGGAGCAACTCGCCGTTTTTGCGTCGCTGCGCTCCGTCCAAGGGGCTGGTCTCGCCTGCCAGCTCGGTCGGCGCTTCAAGGCGTTTCACGCCTTGAGGTCGCCACCGGCGACCCGCGCCCCCTTGCGCGGCTTATGCCGCTTACTGCGTCTGTCCCCCTTCCGAGGGCCTTATAACGAACACCAACACCCTGACCGCTCACCGGGAACGCCCCAGAGGACGGTCTTTTTTTCACCCATTTTCAGCAAGGGAAGGCAACACCTTTTACATTTCCCGCCGCAGACAGGAGCAGACCCACACCCAACGCTGGGACAGGGATATGGAGCGGTAAGGGACTTCCTATTTCCTGCCACCGGTGTTAAAATGAAATCAGTCTTACGGGCTGCGCCCCGCTGGGACAAAGTGTCCCAAAGCCGGGGGCATGATCTCCCCGCCCAACCTCTGGCCTTTTGTCCAGCCAGCGGACGGCTTGCCAAAGAGAAAGAGGGAATTGTGATAAAAGATAAAAACCGCAACAAAAAATCAATCCAGCCGCAGCTGTGATTGCCGTTTTTCTGTGGGTAATCGTCCTAACGATAGTTCTCCATGCTTATTGTCAACAGGGTGGGACGCTTGCAAAGGTTGTGGAAGTGGCGTTGATTGTACTTACCCTGGTGGATTTATCGCCTGTATCGTCATTTATGTTATCCCGATCCGGCGTTTGGCAGCGCGAATTGACAAGGCAGCTTTTCAGTATCAGTTGACCCATGACGGGGAGGCATATCTGGCTGAATTGGAAGAATGCAAGGAAATGCCCGGCGTGAAACGAGCTGTCTTTATGATGTGCCAGCAAAAGACTACTTGGAGGTTTTGAGAATCAGGGCTCTTCGGGAGATGGGCCGGACAGCCGAGAGCCGCGCTCTGCTGGAAACAGTAAAACAGGAAACTACCAACGATTTGACGCGGCAGGCATTAAAAACAGAGGAAGAACAACTACCATAAGCCAAGCACAGGCTTTCAGGAGGAGCAACCATGGAAAAACGAATGAAGCGGCGATTATGCCTGACTGTCATGGCGGCCCTGATGCTGCTGGTTCTGACGGGCTGCTATCACCCCGCCAGCCGCGGGGAGCTGATCGAATGGTTCCAAGAAACCTATACTGATGCGCCGTTGGTGGTTTCCCGGGAATGGGTGGAGGGCCGTGGGGCGGGCGGTAGCTATGAGGCATATCTCAAGGACAAGCCGGATCTGGTGTTTCACTTGGAAAGCAAATGGGTCTATGTGGGAGAACACGCCGAGTACCACAATGCCACCGATTTTAGCCGGGTCTACGGCGAATACTATCTGGCCGAGTACCAGATAGAGCGGCCCTCCAATACTGGCAAGTTGTTAAAGACCATTGGGATCAGGAGAGTTTCACTCTGGAGACCGTCTATGACAACCCGGAGGGTTTGGAGGCAGCGGCAGCGGAGCTTTTGGATTTCCACGCTTTTCTGGCGGAGCAGTGCCCGGAGGCGGATGTGCGGTACCTGTTCACCTTCCGCTCCCCGGTCTGCCCAGATCGGCCCAGTGTGTCGCTTGGCTCTGGTGTTGTGTACCTGTCAGCAGGAGCGGGGATGGGGCCATCCGGCAGGAGATCGGGGACTTGACAGCGGAACTGGCGGTGTGGTCTGTGTCCTACGGCCTCCATCCGGAGTGGTTCTCTCCGGAGGAAGATGGAGGCAGCCCTGGACTACACCCAGACGCCGGAATACGACGGCCAGAACATCTACATCGGGGCATGGCTTGTCTCCGATCCGGAGCGGGGTGATCTGCGAGTCCCCGCTCACCGCCCGGAAAGCGAGCGGTACACCTTTGCTGAAATTTACCGGCTGCTGGAGGCCTGGAGTGGGAAACTTTGGAAGGCACCGAGACAGACTTTTCTTTCACCCGGAGCGGACGGAAGCCTCTATGCCCTTTCCTATGACTTGTGGGAGGACGAGTATGGACATATGCTCAGCCGCTGTACGAAGGACGGTGAGCCGCCGCAAAACTGCCCGGACGATGGTACGTTCCCCATCTGGTGGAGCCTGGAGGAGATGACCGGCCTGGAGTTCCAAACGGGGAACGAACCACAATAACCTACCCGCGGCCCCGGCCCTGACGGAATTGTGGGAGCTGCCTTCTGGCCCAGGAGAAGAGCTTCCGTAGGCTGATACTTCGCCGATACGCAACAGAACCGCCGGGAGCTTTGGGTCGCTGAACAGGTTTTTATAGAGGAAATGTCCTAAATATTTATTACATATATCGTTGAACTCAAAGGAGGGACAGGTGGTGAGAAAAAAGAGGAAAAGTATGTTTGGGCGCGACGGCGGTGCTGTGTACTCTGTCCGGTTGCGGACGTCCGTCATGCCACCCGCGGGGAACTGATCGACTGGTTCCGGGGGAACTACGATGGGAAATGTGATTTATCTGGAAGGACAGCCGGAGCACACGGCACTATCTATGGCAATGGGCTGACAGACACTTTGATCAGCGGCCCTCCTTTTGAGCGGTTCTCAGCTTGCGAAAACTGATCAGGAAAAGAGGCTTATTGTATGGCTGGCGGAAAAGGATCAAAGTGCAGTTGGTATGGGAAACCGTGGGCTTTTCCGTCCTGGATATGCCATGGGACAGGAACACCCTTGAGCAGAATCGGTCATTTCTGCGCAGGACAGTTGAGCAGGCGAAACTGAGGAGAGGATGGGAGCTGCTTGACTACCAGCCTTCGGAGGAATTGCTTCTTCCCAGTCTGGAGAAGTTCTTATTCCTGATCGCGCCAATTAAAACAGGCAGGTATACAGCCGGATTGTTTAGAAAGCATGGCTCGCAGAGGCCGCAGAAATGACCCGGTAAGATGCGGCTTTCCGCGCTGCCCCAGGCATCACACGCTGCTGACCGTATTTGGCTGTCAGATTTGCAACCATGATCATTCGGATAATCGGGGGATTGAATGGAATGGCCGCGAAATTTGAAGTTTACATTGTAAGCGGGAACTATCTCAGCATTCAATTATGTCAAGCGATATTCCCTCATGTGGGTGAAATACAGTTTTCTGGAACATGCACCCGTCTGGGATAGCTGGCAGCCAACCAAAGAAATCATGGTTTATCTACAAGATGACAAGGAAATGGAAGCCTGCCTGAGCAGCGGCAAAATCCTTCACTTTTATGGCGCAGCAGGCCCCCCACATGATCGGAGCAAGGCAGTATTTTGAATATGGTGTGTTTTGCACAGAGCTATGGATCGACACATCACGTTTGCCTGACTTGGATACGAATATGCCAAATGATTTTTGTAATTCTTTTTGCCAGTCCGTCAGAAGGAATATGCTGGGGCTGGATCAAACAGTGGAGATGAAATTCTTTGCTATGGGCACAGAAATGAGCATTGACTTTTCTGAACAGCTGGAAGAGTGTATCAATGAAAAGCCATGGTGTCATGTGCTATTGGAGCGAGAAAACCGGCAACCATTAAAAGCGGAGAAATCGTGGCTCCGAGCCATGAAGCACAGGCTTTAAGGAGGGATAGGTGGTGACAAAGAAAGAAAATATTGCCTAATTGTAGGTGGAACCGTTATCCTGGCTATCGTCTTGCTTTTCTGCTTTATTCCTTATTATATCCGTTTCACATTTTTTTACTGTCAGAAAATGAGGTGTTGGCAGGACTTGAGGCACGCTATGGCATGGAATTCGAGGTACAGGATGTGCAGCCGGATAAAAAATGTAGAGACACTTCTGTAAAAGGCACAACAGATTATCAATGATGGTTATGATTATTACGCTATGCATGGGAAAAATCTGCCCTTGATTTCGCTCTAAATCAGTTTAGAGCTTAACCATAGCCTCCACCTCTGGAAACTTTGTCCAGCCAGAAACGGACAACCAAACACTACTCACCAAGGTGCGGCCAGCAGACCGCGCCTTTCCTATGCCTGAAACTGCCCCCCCCGCGAATTTCCCCTCGCAGAACCGACCGTGGCGCTGGGGCGCAGTACGCAGACCTGTAAGCGGGCCTTGCGGGAGCTGGGACGATGGACTCTGATCCTGCGGGTGCGCTGGGAAATCAGAGCGCTGAACAGGATTTATGTCCTCATTCCAAGAAGATTAAACCGTTGAAAAACAGAAGAATAAGCCGCCCAAAACAGTTTTACAAAAGATTTCAGGTTTGCTATAATAAACGCAGGAAATTGAGAGTTTTGACTAATATTTCAATGTGCGGGAGGGTTTCATAATGTGGATAGTTATTTTAGTGGCAGTCATCGCAGTACTACTCATTCTTTACATTAAGTTCTATAACCGTTTGCAGCGGCTTTCCGTCAAGGTGCAGGAAGGCAGCGCGGGCATTGATGTTGCTTTGGAGAAACGCTACGATATGCTGTCGGAAGAAATTGAGGCAGTAAAAAAGTATCTGGCGCATGAGTATCAGATCTACACAGAAGTCACATCTACCCGCGCAGGGAAAGAACTGAACGAAAGCATATTTCAGGAAAAGAAACAACTGTCTGAGGAAGCGGTCAAAGCAATCAGCGAGACGATTGCCGAACAGCAAAAGCAGATGGAAACAATCCGGCAGCAGTTGGATCAGCAGCGAGGGCAGGATAACTCTCTTGGAGCGGAAACACCAGGTATGGGAGGCGACGGGCTGCTCGGACATCAGGTAAGCCTGGATCGGAAACTTGGCTTGCTTACTTCCGCCCAGCTGGGACTCACCGGGGTCAACTCTGCCATCAATGCACTGGCTGAGCAATACCCAACTCTTTATTCCTATGCGTCCATGCAGCAATTTTCAGCAGGATATTTTGACGCAGAAGAACACTTACAAGCGGCGAGACGGTTGTACAACTCTAATGTATCTTTGTATAACCAGAGAATTAACACATTTCCTTATCTGCTTTTAGCAAAACTTCATGGTATGAAAGAAGCGAAGTTTTATACTGTGGAAGAAAAGAAAAAAGACTTTAAGGTGCAGTTTTGAGAAGAAAGGAAAAAAGATGTATGAAAATGGTGGAACAAAATATCAGCGGTGTCAAGCTGGAACAGTTGCGGCAGAACGCTGTTAAAAAGCATAAGATTCTGCGGAAGCTGCTCCCGGTGTGCCTGATTTTATTTATAGGATTGACACTGGTAAAAAACGATTTTTGTTTTGTCTCCATCAGTGAATATGGCTTTGGAGACCCAGCAACTCAGGGGGCCTTTTGGGGTCTGATCGGAGGCATGATGCTCAGTGTGATTTTTGCGGGTGCTGTTTTTGGTTTTTACTATATGCTGGTCTATAAAAAAGCTTATGACCTCTTTTGTATCAATTTCAAAAACAAATATGTGTTGGACACTCTCCGACAACTGCCGGATTTTTCCGAACTGCGCTACAATGCCGGAGGCGGTCTTTCTTATGAGGAAATGAACCGTTTAAAGTTAATCCCCGGAGGCCAGTCGGTCTTTTATCAATCGTCGGATGAACTGTCCGGCAAGCTGGATGGAGTCCCCTTCCGGGCTGTCAATGTCTGCACTGGCGAAAAAGTTTCCGCAAGAAGTTCTACCCCCAAAATTCTATTTGAGGGACAGGTCATTGTTTTTTCCTATTTTGATAATCGGAAGATCAGTGAGGGTTTTGTCCAGGTGTTTTCCAAAAAAGCTCTGTCTAAACTCAGGGAAACCAGAGTCCCGTTGCCAATTCAGACAGAAAACAGTGTATTCAATGAAAATTTTGCGGTGTTTGCAGAGAACGAGCAGAATGCTTTTTACATTCTGACCCCCCAGGTGATGGAGCAGATTACAGCTTTTCAGGAAGCTATGGAAGGAAACATTTATCTTTCCTTTTCTGAAAAATCTCTATATGTAACTTGCAGCCAGCTTCGCAACCCTTTTCATATTTATATAGATATTCCTGTTGAAGAACAGCGTCAAAAGATTGCCGGCGATACGGCGATTCTCCGCAGTGCAAAGGAAATTCTCATAAGAGCCGGACAAAGCAGTCCGAAATAAGAAGGCAGTCCTTGAAAGGCGGTAGTATCATATGGGATGTACAATTGTGTTCGTTATCCTGCTGTTATTGGAATGGGCATCCTCTGTTTTCTGACGGGGGATATGGCGGCTTTTATCGCCCTGTCCGCTACTTTAGTCGTAGGGCTTGGTCTTGCCGGTATTCTGTATCATATCTATAAATCGAAGCAAAGACGGATGGAGAAGTATAATCCCCTATCCCCTACATTGCGCTGGATGAATGCCGCAGGGTCGATCCTGATTGCAGCAAGTCAACATACAAATTTTCATCTGCTGGCTGGCTGGCGGTACAATAACGAATTTGACCGGGAAAGTATTAAAACAATGCTGTGGGATTATTGGGGCATTCAAGGACATGAGACAGCTATAAAGGAAATGCGCAGCCTGATCGACGAGGGAATGCGTGCCAGCTATCGGAGGAAAATGGAACTCTTGTCGCATAAATATAAGGATGCTACAGAAGTCCAGCTCATTGAGGAGGCCCGCAAAACCAATCCAAACGCAGATGAGGACAGCTATCTGCCGAAAATGCTGATGGCCTGGCGGCGCTATGGGGAAAATGCCCTGTTAGGCTGGGACATGGGACGTTGCGCATATATCACGCAATGTTGCTATCTGGCAGGTTATATCAGTATGCAGGAAATGCTGGATCTGTGCGTGGATGCCGGGATGAAGGCACAGTCCTTTTTTCAGAATTGGAAGAAATGATGGAGAGCTATCTGCTGGGCGCCAGTTCTGGCAGCATGAGGATAAGAATGACCCAAAATCCATGACGGCAGAACGATGGAAGCTATATGAACAGCTCTGGCAAGGAAAAAAGCCGTTCCAGGGTTCTCCGTACCTCGCTGTCCCATTCGACCAGCCCCTCTCCAAAGAGGTTATTACCAATGAATACGGTATTCTGCCGGAATACCAAAAATATTATAATCATGGATAGTTAGCTTTCGGTACAGAGTAAGCATGATAGAAGTGTGTACAAATACTTTGGAAATGCTAAATTTGACTATTAAGTAATTGGAAAATCTTTTCAGGAACGAAATGCACACGTATATGGTCTAACAGCCATGTATGTGTGCTCTGGGAGGCGGAACGGCGGATTGCCAGATGGAGCAACCCGCCGTTTTTGCGTCACTGCGCCCCGTCCAAGGGACTGCGCCCGATAATGTAAGATAAGTTGCGCAAATTGAATAGAGGATAAAAAGAGACATGGTTTGCAGACCTCTGGTAGAATGAAGTTACCACACACCATTCTGAAAGGAGTCTGTAAACCATGTCCGAGAAGATTGTACAACTGAACGAGGAAGTAATCAAGGGTCAGCTCAAAGAATTGGTCCGTGGCAGCGTAGAAGAAACGCTGAATGAACTGCTGGAGCAGGAAGCGGAGAAGCTGACCCAGGCTGCCCGCTACGAGCGCAACGAAGCTCGCCAGGGCTACCGCAGCGGTCACTACGACCGGAACCTTACCACTACCTCTGGAGATGTCACGCTCCACGTACCTCGTCTCAAGGGCGTTTCTTTTGAGACGGCCATCATTGAGCGGTATCGCCGCCGGGAGAGCAGCGTGGAGGAAGCCCTCATTGAGATGTACCTTGCCGGCGTCTCTGTGCGCCGTGTGGAGGACATTACCGAGGCCCTGTGGGGCAGCAAGGTATCTCCGGCCACCATCAGTGAGCTGAACAAGAAAGCCTATGTCCACATTGAGGACTGGCGGAATCGCCCTTTACAAGGCGGCAAATATCCGTATGTCTATGTGGACGGCATCTACTTGCGGCGCAACTGGGGCGGAGAGTATGAAAATGTCGCGATTTTGGTTGCAATCGCGGTAAATGAGGACGGATACCGTGAGGTTTTAGGTGCTGCCGAGGGCATGAAAGAAGACAAGGCCAGCTGGGTGAATTTCTTTCAGTGGCTCAAAAGCAGAGGATTGGACGGCGTGAAACTCGTTGTTGGGGACAAGTGTCTGGGAATGCTGGAAGCCGCGGGAGAAGTATTTCCTGACGCCAAATACCAGCGCTGTACGGTCCATTTTTACCGGAATGTGTTTCCCGTTGTTCCTCGCTCCAAAGTAAAATTAGTGGCCAAGATGCTCAAGGCGATCCACGCTCAGGAAAGCAAGAAGGCCGCCCGTGAAAAGGCTAAAGCTGTGGTAACCCAGTTGAGGGAAATGAAACTGAAAGAGGCCGCCAGGAAGGTGGAGGACAGTGTTGAGGAGACGCTGACCTACTGTGATTTTCCCTATGAGCACTGGACCCGGATTCGCACCAACAATGTGATTGAGCGGCTGAACCGGGAAATCCGCCGCAGGACCCGCGTGGTGGGGACCTTTCCGGACGGCAGCTCTGCCCTCATGCTGGTTTGCGCCCGGCTGCGCCATGTGGCAGGAACCCAGTGGGGCAACAAGAAGTACATGAATATGAAGCACTTAGAGGCGGCTTTAGAATACGCCTCTATTGCCGGCTGACCTCATCCAGCCAGAGTCTGCAAACCAATTTGCGCATAATTCTTGACAGTACCGGACACAGTACACAGACCTGCAAGCGGGCCTTGCGGGAGCTGGAGGACGCCGGACTGATCCTGCGGGTGCGTCAGGGAATTGGAGCGCCGAACAGGATTTATGTGCTGGTGCCGAAGAAGCGGATTGAAGAAAATCCTGCGGCACGGTATAATGAAAAGTAAGAAATCCTCGCCGCCATACAGCGAGGAACGCCGGGAGGCGGCGAGGGAACACGATCTCATAGAAAGGATGAAGAAATAATGGAGAGTTGTTCTTGCGGTAAATATCAATATGGAGATGAAGTAAAAACTTCCAAACTCTGCTTGGCAATATGTGAAAGAGGGATTTATGGGTACAGTTTAGACATATATAAGTTTGCTTGTGAATGACTGCGCCATACAGCAAGGAACGCTGGGAGGCGGCGAGGAAGTTTGCGAGGAAACATAATAGCGTTGTGAAGTTATCTAAAAGAACAGGGAGCAATGTATGAAAAGAAAAATCTTATGGGGAGTTATGGCCTCTTTTATGATCATAGCGATAGCCTTGATGACGATCATGCTTATCCGAATGGCCCAAATGACCGTTCCTGGATCATCGGTGTGTCCCCGTCGGGGCCATATTACGATGGCCTGTATATTGATCTGGTACAGGAAGCGGATCATCAGAGCTATGTGATTTAGGATGCCTTTTCATTGATGAGCACGGAGACATTTGTTGACAGAACATAATAGGACAGATAATTTTAGGCCGGCTTTCGTGCAGAAAGTCGGCTTTTATATCTCCGATATTGCGGGTGCACCGTCTCATTATGTGCTAGGATATATTGAATGACCGTACCTCACCTCGTCATGTGACTTTATGTAGACAAAGAAAACCTACACCACATAGTTGAGTGGTGTAGGTGTATGTTCGTTTGAATCAAGGCAACAGTCTGGTAATATTTTGAACACACAGTATGTTCGTCAGTTAAGTAAAGTTCCCTACGATAGATTCTCGAATTATATAGAAAATGCTTAGGTAAGCGAAGAACGTAAATGTCCTGGCAGACTGCCAATCACTACATGAGAGGTTTTGTCATCCCAAAAGAAATAAATTCGCAGACAATAGAGCGCATTGTGGCTGACGCCCTTTTTCAAGTGCCGCTCCAGCAGCCGCCGTTTTCCCCCATAGGTGATGTAATATTCATCTCCCTGCTCCAGGATATCGCTGCCCTCCCCAAAGCCGCACTCGCTTAGGCCAGGATCAACCGCGCTACAACGCTGTAAAAAGGCGTCCCGGTTGATCCGGCCCTTCCGGTAATCATAGTAGTCCTCCGCCAGCAGGATCAGGCAACGATAGACCATGGATGGGTTTTGATAGACGGCAGATTTCAGGGCACGGACTGCCCTCGGATGCAAATAGAGACGGTCCGGATAATACTGCTCCACCCATTTTGCCATTTGCTCATAGGTCAAATCGACCGGAGGCCGTTCTGTTTTCCCGTGCTTTAACCGGGCGATTTCCCGTCTCTGACGGTCCATCATTTCCGCCATGGCCGTCATCTGCTTTTGAAGCGCCTGACTGTCCTCCCGACAAGCTGCCATATCGGCGTAGTATGTCTCGGCCAACGCCTTATATTCTTCCTTGGATTCATATACCCGGCGCAGCTGCTCCCGACACTGTGCCAGCAATTCCTCCGTGCTTTCCTCCGTACTGGCGGAGAGCATACGGGCCTGCTCCGCTTCTATGTAAAACCGAACGCCAAACCTGTTCCAATCAATGACCTGCGCGACGCTTGCAGGTGAATCGCTTTTTCCAGCTCCTTTTCAAATTCGCCGGGGTAAAAATTCCTTTTGATGGTTTGAGCTGTGTAGAGCGGATGTTTGTAGGGGTCATCTGCTTCAAAATCAATCGAACTGGGCCAGTAGATACGGACGGCGCCACCAAAGCAGGACCACTCGTCCTCAACGATCCGGCTAAGCTCATAGGTTGCATCCCAGTCTATAACCATTACATGGGCGCTGTCAACCAGAGCTGCGGCCAGTTTCCATCCGTCCACTAAATATCCGTTCTGACCAAGCGCAGGATTTTTGGCTTGAGAAATCAGGACAACGGGCAGCCGTCGGTCCTCGGCACACAAGAGGCCATCAGTTTACTGACTTTGTGCGTTGAAATATGCTGGGGCTCTGTCGAGAGCCGGAGGCCATCATTCAGGCCAACCTCGTCTATCAGCTGGCGCACAAATACCGGCGACCTGGGCACAGGCTTTGCCTTGGAGCCAGGCTCGCGGAGAAAAACGGTTTCCCGGACCGCAAGGAGCAGGCTGTGACGATATGGCTTGATCTCAGCCTCAACAGTGTCCCGGATGCCGCTTTCAAATACAGAGGAACGAAGGGTGAAAAAGTGTTCCTCCGGCTGGTAAATCACCGCAACAGACCGTCCTTTTTTCGTTGACCCGCTCACAGTCGCCGGAAACTCCGGGAGCGGAATGCAGTCGATGACTTCCCTGCGCATCCAGCATAGAGGATCCACGCCGCAGCCATAAATTTTTCGTCATTGATTCCGTCTATTTCGGAGCCAATCCATGCCGCAAACTGATAGATGTTTTTCATTGTCGTTTTCTCCCTAATGGTAACAACCGACCTGTACGTCATTCCCCTCACTTGCTATTATTTTACTACACATGATCTCAAAATCATAGGTATTTGTTGAAAAACCCCGGCTACTCAACGTAAAACCTCGACAAGACGCTCCAATCTGGCTGCGAAATAGGTTGCTGCCTTATTCCCGATTCTCATTCAAGAAATCCCGGAATATTTGTTATAATACTCCCTGTCTTGCAGCTTGTTAATCAGTGGGATAACACGACGGCACAGTTCCGCCTCCTCTGCTGGCACATGGCGGTTGTCATGTGTTCCTCCACGATTTTTAGGTCCCGTACATCATGGTATATTTCATCAATCAGGCAGTAAAAGAGACTATCAGCGTCCGCAAAGTATTCATAGTTTCCGTCTATGTCTGGCCGAACTACTCCAAATTTTGAGGACACCAGAAATCAAAATAATGATGCCCATGAATATACGAACCAAATGCCCGTAAAACATATCGATTTTTTCCATCTCTGTCGCCTCAACAAAGACTTTTCTCGGCTTCATTTCATCTTCGCGGGCTGTTGATGCAAGCAATCCCCAAAATCAGTTCTTCTCTCGACAAATTTTTATATAGGTCTATCCCCAACAGTGTCTCTTTCGTATTTTTGTCCATTGTGTTGCACCTTTCTAAATTGGAGATTTTATTCAGATGTGCCCGGTGAGTTTGGAAGAAAACTCATTACGGCATTTTAGACTTTGCTAGAAAGTTGTAGAAGTCAATCCCTGCACCCGGCGTTGACTGTATCTGATCTCCTGCATCAAATTGAGGGCTGTGTTCTCCGTCTCCTGAACCATAATTGGGGAAGAACTTCAGGACTGCATTTTCCAGTGCGGCACGGTTGATCCTCGGCCCCCATGAATTTCCATCATAATCAATCATCTCATAAATAGGGAGACAACTCACTTTATAAGTAAAAAAACGGTAGCCGCAGGTGTTGTCGATACCATTTTCTTGGTCATACTTGTTTAGTGATGCAAGTTCCAATGTTTCAGGCCAAATCCCGCTACAGAGGGGATAGGCGATGCCAGTATCCATCCGACCTCCGCAGTTTCCAGCCAATATAGGCCATTGCAAAGGCGGTCGTGCCGCAGAACTGGTCCCCATGGAGTTTCTTCCGGAATGGGAAACTCGCCAAAAATTCCGGACAAACTTCCATTCCAAATGACTTGTCACTGTCCAAAGAGTAGCCCTTCGGCAAAGGAAGCCCATGTTCAGCAAGGTATTTATGGGCCTCATATTCTACAACATGCCGCCCCTTACAGTCATAATCGTTATCATATAAATATACCCTCGGGATGATTGGTAGTTGTACGCCATAGGCCCGCGCTTCCGAAGAGATTGCAGGGGAGTCCTCTGTTACCGCAATATATTCCGTTAAAAAATGAGGACTGATTTTATTGCCTTTAGTTCCAATATAGTACACGCCCGGACAAATGGTTTCCGCAAAATGGATTGTGCCGTACTGATTTTCAACGGTATGAAAATCAAACGGAAGTTCTGATACCGGTATCTGCTTTTCGCTGGAATCCCCTTTTACGACCACTGGCACAGGAATGTGCCTTTGAGATTCGGCGGAACCAGTGCGGCGATTTCTGGCGGTAGTTCCCGCAGCCTTTCCCGCACTCAGAACAAAAGAATGCTGTATCACACATTTGTTTCTTGCAGTTTGGGCATCGTAACATTGTAAATTTCCTCCATTAAGCCTGACACTTGACTTATTTAGATTGGAAGTATGGGTTACTTGATGGAGCGTATCCACCAACAGGCGTTTGATATGATCACATGATAACTGAACCGTCTTTCTTTATGGGATTCGACTCCCTATATCTCTGATCTCTGTATCTCCATGTATGTCGATGGTGTTTTTCTGCGAATAAATTATACTTCCTAGAACACTATAAGTCAACGATATAACGAAGTATAATGTTCGTATCAACGAAGGAGCGCGGACGGCAGAATTATGAAAAATGTACTTGCGGAAATTACAAGATTACGATTAGAACGTGGTTGGAATGAATACGAGTTAGCAAAACACTGTGGGCTATCGCAGTCAACAATATCAACGTGGTACAGAAAAAATCAGACACCTACAATCCAAACTCTGGATAAAGTCTGCAAAGGACTGGGCATCTCATTATCTCAGTTTTTTGCAGAGGGGAGTGATGCAGTATCACTTACCCCAGAACAAAAGGATATGTTAGATAACTGGTCAGCGTTAAATATACAGCAAAAACAAATTATTAGGGATCTGCTTAAAAATATGCGTTAAGCGTTATCACGTTAAAAAGATAC